>NZ_CP160906.1:3000000-3300000 GCF_041080865.1 Psychromonas sp. MME1
CTGATTATTGCCGGGTTGGAGAGTAGTGAGGAGGTGCAGAAGCGTATAAAGGGGATTGAAAAATATGTTAAAGAGCGTAATCCCAACACACAGCTCACTGTTGCTTATACTGATTGGAGTGCCGAGCAAGCCTTAGCTGCTTATCAAAATGCAGGGCCACAACAAAGCGTTATTGTGATGAATGCGGAAATGGCTTTAGCCGTTGCGGAGGCGGCAAAAAACGACCCAAGTGATGTAAAGCCTAAAATTGCGGCGATGAATTGGTTGCCTGGGATTGCTGATGCAATACAGGATAAAAGTATATATGCCGCCGTTGCAAATACCGAGTTTTATGGTGCCTTCGCCGTGGTGCTCATGTTTGATTATTTTCATGGTAAGGAAGCACAGCTACAAAACTTTGATTTTTCTATTTCGCCTTTGCTTGTGGCACAAAATAGTTATATGGAATATCAAAAGCTATTAAGTTTTGATGATTTGCGGCCTGATTTTTTTCAGGTTTCACGGGCTTTAAATGATGATTTACTGGTGGCTGATTTTCGCGTTGAAAGCTTACTCCCTAACTCTCAAACGCAGTTATTTATAGCGACCTTATCACCACAGGAAAAAGCGTTTATTTTAAATCACCGTCTTATTCGGGTGGGGGTCGACCCAAAGGGGGGGCCATTAGATTTTATTGATGGTAACTCACATCATCAAGGGGTAATGGCCGATCTTATCAGAGAGGTTGTCCCCATCTTGCCGCTTAAATTTATCTTTGAAAATAAAGGATCCTGGAAAAATGCGCGGCAGGGGGTATTAAATGGACAGTTAGAGATGCTCTCTATTGTTGCCAATCACCCCTTGCGTCAAGAGGATATGTTACTGACTAATGAGTTATATCGAGTACCTCCGGCTATTATTACCCTCGATAGTACATACGGGATAGATAGCCTTAGCGATTTAAGCGGTAAACGGGTGAGTGTGGTTGATGGCAATATTACTCAATTGCAGCTGTTGGAGGATTATCCTGATATTCAATTGGTGCCATTTAAAAGTGTCGAGCTAGCCTTGCAGGCCGTGGTCGATAAAAAAACCACAGCGGCATTTGTGATTGCTCCCTCGGCAACGCCATTTCTTAACGCGGTTAAGTTTAATAATTTGCAAATTGTTGCCTTTTCCGATTATCGTTTTGGTCTCTCCATTGGAGTCCGTAATGACTTGCCCGAGCTTCAGAGTATATTAAATAAAGCTTTTTTAACGCTTCCTGAGAATAGAATTAAAGAAATTGAAAGTCGCTGGATACGTGACCAATACACTGTTGGTTTTAATAAACAGCAGGTGTGGGAGTGGGTGCAGCAGGCTGCATTTTCGGTTGTATTGATTCTTGTTTTTTTTAGTATATGGGCAAGTCGCTTAAAGCAAGAGGTTTCTCACCGAAAATTGACCGAAGCGCAATTAATAGCCAGTGCCAAAAAGTTCCAAGTGTTGTTTGAATCGGCGATTGAGCCTTGCGTTATATTGGATGAAAAAGAGAATATTTTTCAAATAAACTCATCATTTGCTGAGTTGTTCGGGCTAACAGAAGTTAAGGCGATAGAAGGGAAAAGTCTTGCAGCTATTCACGCTGGCAACCCTAAGGTAAATGATATACATGAGCAATTTGCTCATGCCTTTAAGTTTGGCAGCTGTGCATTTGAAGTTGAAATGACAATATTAAATGGTGCGACTATTCCGATAGAAGTGCGTTTAAAGAAAATAGAGCTGGATGGGGAATTCTATATTCTCGCTTCTTTTCAAGATTTGAGCGAGCGGCGTCTGGTTAGTCAATTAATAGAAAGTGAGCGAGATACCTTAAAGCAAGTGTTGGGTAATAGCCCCGTTGGGGTGTGGATGTGTCGCGATAAAACATGCCTGTATGTTAATCGCACTATGCTGAAAATGACAGGATTAAGGGTGGGTAATTCTTTATTAGATATTTTTGCTAATCACGAAGACTATATGAAAAATATCCATAGTATTGATTCTACATCAACGGATGTTGTCTTCGAAACGATCATATTAGATGTCGATGGTAATAAACGTAATATGCTGATCACCACTTATCATGCTCAATATGATAATGGGTATGCTAATCTCTGCTGGGCGCAGGACATTACCGAAAGTAAGCAAGCTCAATTAGAGCTCGCTACCGCTAAAGAGGGGGCTGAAGCAGCGAATGAAGCTAAGTCAAACTTCTTAGCCAATATGTCCCATGAAATACGCACCCCGATGAATGCGATTTTGGGTATGTCTTACTTGGCTCTACAAACAGACCTTTCTAGTAAGCAGCGTGATTATGTCTCGAAAGTGCATCAAGCCGCTTCTTCGTTGCTCGGTATCGTTAATGATATTTTAGATTTTTCAAAAATTGAAGCACATAAATTAGATATTGATAATATTGACTTCGACTTGTCCGATTTATTGAGTAATCTGCTCAATGTTTTAAGCCATAAACTCGATGAAAAGCAGATTGAATTTATTATCAATTTATCCAAAGATACGCCGCGTTATTTACACGGTGATCCACTTCGCTTAAATCAAATTTTGATTAATTTTTGTAATAATGCCATTAAATTTTCACCAAATAATAGCGATGTATTGTTGAGTTGCACCGTCAATAGCATAGGAAAAAATGCCGAACTGACTTTTTGCGTGGAAGATTTCGGAATTGGTATCTCGGAAAATCAGCAACGTCGATTATTCCGCTCCTTTGAGCAAGGAGATGCTTCGACATCTCGTAAGTTTGGTGGTACTGGGCTAGGGTTGGCTATCAGTAAGCGGTTGGCGGAGTTATTAGGGGGAGAAGTTTGGTGTGAAAGTGAATTAGGTCAAGGTAGCCGTTTTTATGTCAAGGTTCGCCTTGCCGTTGTTTCACATTTTGAATCAGAGGTTATATTTCAAGCGCTCGCGCAGCAGACGCTTATTTTAGCAGGCCTACCAGCGCGGGTAAGTTATATGCTGGCATCCTATGCGAAAATGGTCAATATGGATGCGATTGCATGTGACCATGAAAATTTAAAGGCAACCCTTGCGCAGGCAACTGATCGCGCTGTTGTTATGTGTGAAATTAGCGCTGTTAATGAATCGTTACTACAGACTTTATCCTTATACCCGGAGACCAAACTACTGACCATTGGGCGTGTTAGTGAAGAGGAACTCGTCGATGATATTATTGCGCGTTATCCACAGACTCGTTTTCAAAGTAAACCTTTAACTCCGGTTGCCGTTGGCAACACGTTAATTGCCCTGTTAACTGATGACTCCGCTTTGACCAAACCCAAGGAGGACCATTCATTAGGCGCACTGAAAAAGAAGCTTGCAGGTGCGAATGTCTTACTGGTTGAGGACAATTTACTTAACCAACAGTTGGCAAAAGAGTACCTTGAACAAGCGAATATAAACGTCACCATCGCCAATAACGGGCAGGAGGCGGTAAATCTAACGACACAACATCACTACGATTGCGTGTTAATGGACGGGCAAATGCCGGTGATGGATGGTTATCAGGCGACAAAAAAAATCCGCGAGCGCTACTCGGCAGATCAATTACCCATTATCGCGATGACAGCTAATGCACTGAATGAAGATGTTGATCGCGCACTCAATTGTGGGATGAACAGCCAAATAAACAAACCGGTGCATATAAAAAATCTCTATCTTGAAATGGCGAAGTGGATCACAGTAACCGAAGTTAAGCCTTTGTTGCTGTTGGATAGCAAAGAAAATCGGTCATCGGAGGCGTTGACGTTACCGAAGATTGCGGGACTTAATTGTGAACATTTAAAAATGATGGTTAATGATGACATCCCTTTTGCGATCAAATTACTGGAGTTATTTGTCAGCTCTACGCGAAAATTATCTGCAGAAATTGAAGAGAGTATTCAGCAACGAGATGTAACTTGGCTGCTACGTTCTTTACATACATTAAAAGGTATCTCTGCAAATATCGGTGCAGAGCAGCTTAGTAAGATTGCTTTACGGCATGAAAATGAGTTAAAAGCACAACAGGAAATTGATTTTAGCGACTGCTCTGAAAAGCTATTAAATCTACAATTAGAGCTGAATCAGCTAGTTGATGGCCTTGCACTATGGTTGTCAAGTAGACAGCAGCACGTTCAGCTAATAGAGATGGATGATCTGCAACTGAGACAATTACTTAATGACCTTCAACAGAGTTTAGAAGAAAGCAGTACAGACGCTTTAGATTGGACCGAACAATTATCACAGGTGCCACAGTTACAATCGTATCGAAAAACATTAAATCAATTAAAAAAAGATGTAGAACAGTTTAATTTTGATCAAGCGTTGAATAAATTAAGTGAGTTACGCACGAAAATGAATAGTTAATTCCCTAAAGAAAGCCGCTACTATCGCTAGCGGCATTTCTATAGGGCATTAAATTATAGCCAACGTTTTTTCTTGAAAAATATCACCAAGCCTAATGCGATGATTGCCATTATGCCAAGTAGGTAGAAATAGCCATATTGCGCTTTTAGTTCTGGCATATACGAAAAATTCATTCCGTATATACCTGCCAAAAAACTTAACGGTACGAAGATAGCAGTGATCACCGTTAATGCCTGCATAGTCTCATTGAGTTGATGCGATGTTATTGATATATAAGCATTAATGATGTCACCGCAGATGTCATAATACATCTGAGACAAACTCAGGAGGCGCTGTAACCGTTCTTGCATATCGGTGAGATAATGAGATTCAGCCTTACCGATGATCGTCGTGCCATCTCCGATCAGCGATTTAAGCTCAGAACCAATATTAAGGTGGTAGTTAAAGGTGCGTTTTAGCTTAGTTAAACGCGAGCTATATAGAGTGAGTTTCTGCATCATTTGGTCTGAACCCTGAATTTGAAAGGCATCTTCAATCGCTTCTAAGGTATCTTCAAATTGTAATAACGCTTCAATATAGGCACCACTACTGTAATGAAAAATGCGTAAAGCGAGGGTCATCGGACTCGTTTTTAATAGTTTCTCCCCTTCGTTATTAAAAAGATTATTGATTGTCTCTGATTTTTTATCATGGCGTGTAATTAAAATTCGTTTTCCAACAAATAGGCCTATCGGTAATAATTCAAATTCAAGCTGCGACTTGGTGGAAAATATCTCTCGATAAATCATAAAAATATAGTTATCGAATAATTCAATTTTTGGAGGGTGGCGGTTATCCCTGACTGCATCTTCTATCGCTAATGGATGGCAACCGAGTTGCTCTAATATCAGGTGTTCTTGATCGCTATCGTGTTCATTAATATCAAGCCAGAGCAAGCCATTATCATCTTTTTGCCATTCTTTGATGAGCTCACTTCCACCGTATTTGGCATCTAAATTTTTGGCGATAAATATACATTGAATCATAACGTTAACCTTTGCCCATAGCAGTAATGAGGGTGATAGTGTTAAATCGTAAATATATACCCATGTTACCTCAAGATGCCAGACAAAGTATCTTGAGGTAACTTGGATATAAAGTGTTTAGACTAACGATTAATAATAATTAAGCAAGGTGATCATGGTTTGATTTGCGAGCTGCGCCCTGCCGGGCAAGGAAGTTGCCCTTAGCATTTCGGCGGGCTTTCCAAAATAGCTTATGCGCTGTAACTAAGAGAGTAATCTGCAACGAGTTGTTGAATGTCTGGCAGGCAACTACCGCAACCCGTCCCCGCTCCTGTGCAGTCGCTGATGGCTTGCACTGTTTTTAATTGTTTGTCTTTAATTGCCGACTTAATCGTATTTTCCCCCACCTGTTTACAGGCGCAGATAATTTTTCCTGCGGCTAATTTTCCTTTAACAACACCGGATACGAACGATAGCTCAACGTCGTGATCTGCGCGAATATCTAGTAAATTTTGCATCCACTCTAACGGCTGATTTTGCAAATTGTTGGACGCGATATAGGCACCGAGAATTTGTTTGTTATGTATATGAGCATAGCGATAAAGGGGAGTGTTATGGTCATCTGAGCGGCTATAATTTAAGGTTTTTCCACTTTTTTTGGCTAATAAATTATGTAATTTTACGCACAGTTGTTGTGCCGGTAGTTGTGCAGCAATACGGTATAAGTAACCGTTACTGACCTTTTGTTTAATCCAATAAGCAAAGGCATCGACATTTAACGGTTCGTCGCTTAACAGTAAGGCTTCACTCTGATATGGCCATTTTTGAATAGCAACAGGGGTTGTTTTAAATTCTGGTTGTCCCGAATAGCTATCTTTGTGGGCTGGTATTAAGGCGCAGACACTACTTAGTTTTGCGTTACTTTGATTCCAATGTATCGGCATGAACAATTGTTGTGGTTGTATTCGAGTGGATATTACTACGCGTGCTAAGGCCTTACCATAGTGATTACTTAGCATGGCGATATCACCATTGTTGAGTTGCTGTTGTTGTGCATCAGAAGGATGGATATTGACAAATGGTTCTGCAATATGTGCACTCAAACGACTCGATAAACCTGTTCGTGTCATGGTATGCCATTGGTCACGGATACGTCCACTATTGAGTAGGAAGGGGTGGTTGTTATCGCAAACCCCCTTGGGTTTTTGATGTGTCACCGCGATAAATTGCGCTTTTTTGGAGGGAGTAAAAAAAACATTATCACTAAACATGCGTTGGTGAATGATCTTTTTTTGCAACTTGGTGACGGGCCACTGTTGTGGTGTCAGTTGGCTATATCCTTGCGCATCTAAGTGTGTTAAACCGATTAGGTTTAGGTCTCTATTTTTACCATTTTCATTACCAAGGGTCGTCATGCGTGCATATTCATTAAATATCTCTCCTTCATGAAGGTAGCTAAAATGTCGAGAAAATCCCATCCGTTTGGCGACTTCACTAATGATCCACCAATCAGGCTTACCTTCCCCTGGTGTTGGTAAAAGGCGTCGCTGCCTTGAAATACGACGTTCGGAATTGGTCACCGTACCTGATTTTTCACTCCATCCCTGGGCGGGAAGTAATACGCTGGCATATTTGCTGGTGGCCGTCTCTTTAATGCAATCGGAGACAACAACGAGTGGGCATTTTTGTAATGCGGCAATAATTTTATTGCTATTGGGTAGACTCACCACGGGATTGGTTGCCATGATCCACACCGCTTTAATCTTGCCATCATACATGGCATCGAAAAGATCAATGGCCTGTAACCCAGGGGCTTTTGCTACTGTATTGCTTTGCCAAAAGTCACTAATTAAACGATGCTCTTCTGGGTTGTTGAACTCCATGTGTGCAGCCAGTGTATTCGCTAATCCACCCACTTCACGTCCGCCCATTGCATTAGGTTGCCCCGTCACTGAAAATGGTCCCATGCCTGCTTTACCAATGCGGCCAGTTGCTAAGTGGCAGTTTAAAATGCTATTGACCTTATCACTGCCCTGTGAAGATTGGTTAACTCCTTGAGAATAGATGGTGATGACCTTTTCGGTATTTGCAAATTGCTTATAGAAGCGGGTTAGTAATGTTTTGGAAATCGTTAATCTATCAAGAAAGTCACGTTCATCTTGGCAATCTTGTTGTGCATTTTTTAGGGCGTCTTGAAAGCCTTCGCAGTAGCTATCAATGTAATTTGGGTTGATTTTTTGCTCGGCGACTAAATGACAAAGCAGACCATTAAATAAAGCGACATCGCTGCCTGGTTGTATTGCGAGATGTAGGTCTGCAATTGCACTGCTATCCGTTTTACGGGGGTCAATAACGACAATAAATAGCTCAGGTCGTAGCTTTTTTGCTGCTTTTAAGCGTTGAAATAGAACAGGATGACACCAAGCTAAATTTGAACCGGTGATCACGACCATATCGGCATGATCAAGGTCTTCGTAGCATATTGGGACGGTATCACTTCCAAAAGCGCGTTTATGTCCAACGACGGAAGATGACATGCACAGGCGCGAGTTTGTATCTATATTGGCGCTACCAATAAATCCTTTCATTAATTTATTAGCGACATAATAATCTTCTGTTAAGAGTTGTCCTGAAACATAAAAGGCTACAGCATCAGGGCCGTGCTCGGCAATGATATCGGAAAATTGTTGTGCGACATGATCTAGCGCAGTTGACCAATTTGTCTCTTGACCCTCTAGGCTTGGGTGTAATAAGCGTCCTTCATGACTAACCGTTTCACCTAGTGCCAATCCTTTTGAGCATAGTTTTCCATAATTAGCAGGGTGTGCAATATCTCCACGTATATCTACTCCACCCTGTGCATTACTTTTTGCTTCGATACCACAGCCAACACCACAATATGCGCAGGTTGTTTTTGTCCAGCTGTTATTTTCCATGGCCATAGAATCCCTATCTATTGATATAAATTAAATGATATAGAGCAAAGAGCAGACCAAGTCGTCTTTTTTTTATCTATTCGCCTACCTAAAACTTATTTCTTCTTTATTATCAATAACTAAAAACCCTAAAATGAACTGTCTTTAAATGGACATGTTGTTAATTAAATGTAAATGAATTGTTTTCGCTATATCTTGGTGCAGCCTCCATTTTAAAAACACCATGATTGAACATTGTCTCAGTTAAAGGGATGTGTTGAGCAATTTTAAAACTTTTGTTAGTTATGTAATTAATTGAATAATATATCTTTGTTTGTTTTTTTAGGTTTTTTTTTTAGGTTGGCACTTAGCTTGCTGTTAATGAATAAATGGATGTTAATTATTTGTTAAATAACAAGGGGCGGTGATGAGCAGTTTAAATGATAGTAATGATGTTATTCCATTGTCACCAAGTAAAAGAGTTAGCTCGCTTAAACTTACTCAGAAAGCGCAGTGGGGCACCGTTTCATTAGTGGGTGCAGGTCCTGGTGATCCTGATTTACTGACCATCAAAGCATTGCGAGTAATTGAAAGGGCTGATGTGATTGTATATGACAATCTCGTTAGCGATCAAATACGGGCGCTTTTTCCATCTGCGACAGAAAAATTATATGTGGGAAAAAAGAAAGGTCAGCACAGTTTTACACAAATACAAATTAATCAACTGCTAATCGATAAAGCACAGCAAGGTTTGAATATTTGTCGTTTGAAGGGAGGAGATGCCTTTGTTTTTGGTCGTGGCGGTGAAGAGATGTTGCAATTGAAAGCAATGGATATAGCCGTTGACCTCGTACCTGGTATTACCGCTGCTGCAGGTTGTAGCAGTTATGCCGGCATTCCGCTTACTCATCGTGGGCTTGCTCAAGGGTGTACTTTTATCACAGCGCATGCGGAAAAAGAGTTGGCAGTACAATGGTCTGCTCTAACAGGCTTACAGCATACATTAGTTTTTTATATGGGCTTAAGTAAGGCTGCTCTTATTGAATGTGAACTATTAAAAGCGGGGATGCCGAGCAGTACACCTGTTGCCTTTATAGAAAATGGTTGCTGCCCTGAGCAGCGTGTTATTACCAGCACCTTAGATCAATTAGCAAGCTTAGTTAGTCTGCATCAAATTCAATCCCCTGCACTTATTGTGGTTGGCAAAGTTGTCGCTCTTGCAGAACAGTTGCAGTGGGTTGGTCAGCAAAGCAGTATCGATAGCGTAATAAATCAATTATCAGCTTAATAAAGAACAAGACAAAGGAAATGACGATTATGAGTAAAGCAAAAATTGTAGTGGTAGGAAACGGAATGGTTGGCCACAAATTTATTGATTCAATTATCACTGACGCGAGCGCAGACTATGAAGTGATCACTTTTTCTGAAGAGTCGCGGCTAGCTTACGATCGCGTGCAACTCAGTTATTTTTTTTCGGGTAAAAGTGCCGCTGACTTAGCGTTAACTGACGCTAATTATTATCATGAAAACGGCATTAACTTTGTTCTTAATGATAAAGTCGTTGAGTTAGATTTCGCCAATAAAGAGGTCATTACAGCAAGCGGTCGGGTTGAAGGTTATGACAAGTTAGTGGTCGCGACAGGCTCATATCCCTTTGTTCCTCCTATTCCTGGTAATGACCAAGAACATTGCCACGTGTATCGTACCATCGATGATTTAGAAGCGATTTTACGTTCAGGTAAAAGTAGTAAAGTAGGCGTGGTGGTTGGCGGTGGATTATTGGGTCTTGAAGCGGGTAATGCCTTGGTGAATTTGGGATTAGAAACTCATATTGTGGAATTTGCGCCACGCTTAATGGCCGTGCAACTAGATGAAGGTGGCGGAGCTTTATTGCGTCGCAAGATAGAAGATTTAGGGGTGCAAGTACACACCGAAAAAGCGACAACGGAGATTGTCGCTGGTGATACCTGCCGTTATCGCATGAACTTTGCTGATGGTAGCTTTTTAGAGACAGATACTATTATATTCTCGGCAGGTATTCGCCCTCAGGATGAATTGGCGCGTTCAGCCGGTCTTGAAATTGGTGAGCGTGGCGGCATTGTGATTGATAATAATTGCCAAACTAGTGTGCAAGATGTTTACGCCATTGGTGAATGTGCACTGTGGAATAATTTTATTTTTGGCTTGGTTGCACCGGGTTACCAGATGGCCAAAGTGGCGGCAGCACATATAAAAGGAGATAGCGAACAACAGTTTAACGGTGCAGATATGAGTACCAAGCTAAAATTACTGGGCGTGGATGTGGCAAGTATTGGTGAAGTACACGGTAAAACGGTCGGCGCTCAGTCATACACTTACAATGATGAAATTGAGCAGATCTATAAGCGCTTAATTGTTTCTGCCGATGGTAAAAAAATTGTTGGTGCGGTATTAGTCGGTGATGTTGATGCCTATGGTTCATTATTGCAGTTAAAGCTTAATAATATGGATTTACCTGAGAATCCAGCGGTATTGATTTTACCAAGTGCAGGCGAAGGTCAGTCCGCAGGTTTAGGTGTTGATGCATTACCCGATAGTGCCGTTATCTGCTCCTGTTTTGATGTCACTAAAGCTTCCATTAAAGAGGCGGTGGCTGCAGGATGCACCTCTATGTCGGCATTGAAAGAGTCAACCAAAGCCTCTACGGGATGTGGAGGCTGTTCAGCACTCGCTAAACAGGTGTTGGATTCAGAGCTGGCGCTGTTAGGTTTTGAAGTTAAAAATGATATTTGTGAACATTTTGCTTATTCACGCCAAGAGCTGGTGGATATTATTCGCATTAAGAAAATCAAAACCTTTGATCAGGTACTGGAAACCTGTGGAAAAGGGCTCGGTTGCGAGGTCTGTAAACCTGCCGTGGGATCTATTTTGGCCTCCTATTGGAATGATTATGTTCTCAAAGATGAGTTAATTGAGTTGCAAGATACCAATGATATTTATCTTGGTAATATGCAAAAAGATGGGACTTATTCCGTTGTGCCTCGTGTGGCCGGTGGTGAAATCACCCCCGAAAAATTAATTGTGCTTGGTGAAGTCGCGAAAGAGTTCGATCTTTATACCAAATTAACGGGCGGGCAACGAATCGACCTATTTGGTGCGCAATTACATGAATTACCTCTTATCTGGAGAAAGCTGATCGATGCTGGATTTGAAACTGGGCACGCTTACGGTAAGTCATTGCGTACCGTTAAATCTTGTATTGGCAGTACTTGGTGTCGTTTTGGCGTGGGCGATAGTGTTGGCTTCGCGATTAAATTAGAAAATCGCTACAAAGGCGTGCGTTCCCCTCATAAAATTAAGTTTGGTGTCTCTGGCTGTACCCGTGAATGTGCCGAAGCACAAAGCAAAGACGTCGGCATTATCGCAACGGATAAAGGTTGGAATATGTATGTTTGTGGTAATGGTGGGATGCGTCCACGTCATGCAGACCTGCTGGCCTCCGATCTCAGTGAAGATGAATTACAGCGATATACAGACCGTTTCTTAATGTTTTATATTCGTACGGCAGATTGTCTACAACGTACCTCGGTGTGGTTAGAAAATATGGAGGGGGGGATAGATTATCTTAAGGAGGTGATTATTAATGACAAGCTTAATATTGCCGATGAGCTTGAAACTGAAATGGCTAATAACATCAAGAACTATCAGTGTGAGTGGAAAACGACCATTGAAGATGCTGAAAAAGTGAAACGTTTCAAACATTTCGTTAATAGTAGTGATGTTGATAATCGACTTTCATATATCAAGGAGCGCGCACAACGTTTCCCTGCACCGCGTGCACAGGCAGAAGAGATTAACATTGTCGAACTAACACAATAGGAGCAAGGTATCATGCAAACACAATTACATAATCAATGGACAACCATTTGTAAAAAAGAGGATTTAACTGCCAATGCGGGTATTTGTGCGCAGTTTAATGATGAGCAAGTCGCTATCTTTTTCGATAAACGTAATAACGCCCTTTATGCGTTAGCTAACTTTGACCCATTTGGTCAGGCAAATGTTATCTCTCGGGGTATTATTGGCTCAACAGAAGATATTGTTTATGTTGCTTCTCCCCTCTATAAACAACGATTTAACCTTCAGACTGGTGAATGTTTAGAGTCACCAGTACACGCATTAAAAATATATCCTATTAGATTTGAAAATGATGAGGTGCAATTAAAAAGAGCCAGTTAGTAAGAAAATCAAGTTGGCGTGTCTGTTTTATCTATTTGAGCTCCCAAGTGGGAGCTTTTATTTTTATTTTGTTAGACTGGTATAAATCATAGTTGAAAAGGTCTAACGATGAATTATCTTGCCCATTTACATATAGCTGACCATACGAACAGCAGTTTACTGGGCAATTTTTTAGGGGATTTTGTAAAAGGTTCACCAGAGGGTAAATATAGCGTTCCGGTTGTACAAGGCATTCGTTTACATCGCTTTGTTGATAGTTTCACGGATCAGCACGCAATCGTTAAGTCATTAAAACAATATTTTCCAACTGAGTTGCGTCGTTTCGCGCCAATCACCTTGGATATGTTTTGGGATCATTGTTTGGCAAAAAATTGGCCTGTTTACCATCAAAGTGCTTTAATGGATTTTTGTCAGCAGGCTGAAAGGCAAATCGCAATAGAAATGCAGCAGGAGAATTATTCGTTACCCGAACGATTTTTAAGCACATCTGAGGCAATGTGGCAAGGAAGGTGGTTAGAGCATTATGCCGATATCGATAACATCATTTTTAGTTTGCAGCGCATTGCCCGTCGGGGGAAAAGGATGGCACCTTTAGCATCAACGGGGGATACACTGCTCAATCACTATGACATTTTTGCTGAGCAGTTTTTGCAACTGTATCCTGAATTATTGCAGCAAGCCCAAATACTCAGTTAAAAAAGCTCTTCATGTTTCGATGTTGCAGTGCCTTTTGTGCCGCCCTGTTTAAATAGTTCCTCTTCACTATTACGCGACTTATCGACATAATTTTTCGGAACGGTTCCATTTTTGAAATATTCAAAGCGTGTAGTGTAATCCGTTGCATAGGATAATAAACCGCTACTAAGGTCAATACGTGCCGTTGATATACCCTTAGGAATCGGTGCTGTAAATACCGGGGTTGATGATGCCGTCTCCTGCATGAATTCAATCCATGCGGGAAGTGCTGTTCTTGCACCAAATTCCCCTCCATAAATCTGTTCTTTATCTAAATTGTTATTATAGGATGCTTTACCTAGGTCGCGACTGAAATTATCAAACCCAACCCAAGAGGTTGCCACTGTTTTACCAACGAACCCGGAAAACCAAGCATCTTTAGAATCATTTGTTGTCCCAGTTTTTCCACCGATATCTCGACGTTGTAAAGCTTGGGCTGCGCGCCATCCTGTGCCATTCCAACCAGTTTTATGCTGCCAACTACCCCCCCCAAAAACCGCGCTATTCAATAATTCGCGAGTTAAAAAAGCAGTCTCTTCACTAATCACGGAAGGGGCTATTTGCGCCTCACTGATATAGGCAATTTCGCAGGTTTTGCTGATATCTCCCTTTTCTGCGAGTACTTTAGTTAGATACTCTGGAGAGCGTTGTTTTTCATATAGTTCGTTACACTCTTGGCAGACTGTATGTGGTGCGGCTTGATATAAGACATTACCGTAACCATCTTCTATCCGTTCAATAATATAGGGATCAACCTTATATCCACCATTAGCGATAATCGCATAGCCAGTGGCTAGCTCTAATGGGCTAATTGATGCAGAACCTAATGCTAGCGTTAGGTTTCGGGGTAGTTCTTCACCGTTAAAGCCAAATTTTTCGAGTTGATTGATGATTGTTGGTAAGCCGAGGTCTTCAACTAAACGTACAGAGACCACATTTTTAGATTGACCTAACGCACGACGTAAACGAATTGGACCCTCATAGACTTCGGGGGAGTTTCTTGGGCGCCATGCGCTGCTACCTGTCCATTGATTAATCGGCGCATCGTTAACCAGAGTAGCTAATGTATAACCATTATCTAAGGCTGCTGAATATATAAATGGTTTAATATTCGAACCGACCTGACGTTTTGCTTGTGTTGCACGATTAAATTTACTCTGCACAAAACTAAAACCACCCACTAATGAGGTAATTGCCCCATTCATTGGGTTAAGTGACACAAAGGCTGCACTTGCATCAGGGTATTGTGCTAGCTCTAAGCCTTGCGCGCTTTGACGGACCCAAATCTGTTCACCAACGGCAACGATATCCGATGCTTTTTGTGGTGCCTTTCCTTGCGCGGTATCGCTGATATAACGCCTCGCCCATTTTAATCCATGCCAATTTATAGATGATGTTTCCGCACCTTTGTCTTTGCTTAAGACTTTTACATCATTATCGCCTACTTCAATAACAACGGCGGGTTGCAAACCGCTAAAGTCAGGCTCTGATTTTAGTTTTGCTATAATTTTTTCATGCGGCCAAGGTGTTGCTGTGGCGTCCCATAGGACATTCACCGCACCGCGGTAACCGTGGCGTTTATCGTAATCGAGCAGGTTATTTATCAAGGCGTTATTTGCCGCTTCTTGGGATGTTTTATCGATTGTCGTGTAAACATTTAAGCCATTGTTGTAACTCTGCTCTGCACCATACATCTCGATAAGTTTATTGTGCGCCATCTCGGCCACGTAATGTGCCGATAAGGTGATTTCAGCGCCGTGAAGCTTTCCGGTTATTGGGCTATTGACTGCTTCATTATATTCGAATTGAGTGATATATGATTCTTCTAACATCCGTTTTAATACGATATTACGGCGTTGGCGGGCATTTTCTGGTGAATAAATGGGATTTAAACGCGATGGTGCTTTGGGTAATCCTGCTAACACCGCCATTTCCGGTAATGTTAACTCTGCGACGTTTTTTCCGTAATAGACTTGTGCTGCTGCACCCACACCATAGGAACGGTGACCTAATGAAATTTTATTGAGGTAGAGCATTAAAATTTCGTCTTTAGTTAATATTTGTTCAATTTGGATTGCAATAAAAATTTCTTTAATTTTACGGATAAAGGTTTTTTCTCGTGTCAAAAAGAAATTTCGTGCTACTTGTTGAGTGATTGTGCTAGCGCCTTGTTTTGCTGAACCACTTGTAGCATAAACGATGGCTGCTCTTAATATTCCGATCGGATCAATGCCAAAATGTTGATAATAGCGATTATCTTCAGTGGCGAGAAATGCATTAATTAATTGCGCTGGTACTTCATCACGGGTCAGTGGGATGCGGCGCTTTTCACCAAATTGAGAAAGCAGCTCACCATCAATGCTAAACACTTTCATCGGAACTTGTAATTGAATATCTTGAATGGTAGCGACATCAGGTAAATCTGCTTTAACCATATAATAAATGGTCGTAATCGTACCAATAGCAGCTAGGATGCTAAAAATAATAAGCCAGAGAAGTCGTTTAACCCATCTATTCATTTTTATTTACCTTGAAAATGTTACAAAATGTTTTCATATTAGTTAGTTTTTTGGGATTAGTTGCACAGTATATAGTGATATTGTGCGAGTTACAGCGTAAATATCACTTTACATTATTGAACTTGCTGATTTTAGATATATTATGGGCAATGGTAGATATCAAATATGTATAATCAAATAATATGGCAAGGATGTTATGTTTGAAGCAATGAAAAGGGTAAAGTCAAATGCACTAATAGGCATCGATTTTGGATCCAACTCCATCAAAGCGATTGCGTTGTCTAAAGTGGGGGGGACATTTCAAGTTGATGCTGTCGCAGAAGCGCCGCTTGCTAAAGGGTTAATTGTTGATAATCGCTTTGAAGATTTAACTAAAATTACGCAAATTATTGATCAACTGCGTAAAAACTTCCCCAGTTCATATAAAAATGCAGCGATTGCTGTCACGGGTACTGATGTAATTACAAAAGTGGTTACGATGAATGCGAACATGAACGAACTCGAGTTAGAAACTCAGGTAGAGCTTGAAGCTGAAAATAGTATTCCCTTTCCTATTGATGAAGTCTTTTTAGATTTTGAGGTGTTATCGGAAAATGTCGATAATAGCGAATTTAATGATGTTTTATTAAGTGCCGCTCGTAAAGAAACGGTTTTATCTCAAGTTGATTGTGTTGAAGCGGCTCATTTAACTGTAAAAGTTGTCGATGTGGCCAGCCATGCTCTAGCTCGTGCCTGTGAGCTTTTATTTTCTCGTGATGATCATGACAAAGGAATTGCTATTGTTGATATCGGTGCAGCACAGATGACGCTTAATATAATGCATAAAGGCCGAATGGTGTTCTCTCGTTCTAAAAATCACGGTGGGGCCATTTGCACACAAATGATGATGGAACATTATGGTTATAAATTTGAAGAAGCTGAAAAAATAAAAGTTAGCCATGAATGGAATGCGGACTGTGAACTCGATATTGTCGCCCCTTTTATTAACATGACTATCAATCATTTACGTTATGATTTGCGTATGTTTACCAATGCCCCCAATAATATTCAATTAGAAAAAGTGATATTAACGGGAGGTTGTCAGTTACTGCCTGAGTTAGTGACGCAACTTGCTGAGCAGCTTGAGTTAAATGTTGAAGTGGCAGATCCTTTCCTTGGTTTTGAATATAAAAACGCCGCAGATAAAGCTTTGCTTAGAGACGTTGGTGTTAAATATATGACAGCGTTAGGGCTAGCTTTAAGGGGGGTGCAATAATGTCAAATATTAACCTGCTGCCATGGCGTGCAGAATATAAAAAGAAAAAGAAAAAAGATTTTTTTGGTGTGTTAGTGCTTTTTGCTATTGTTGTGTTAGGAATTTCTTATAGCGGAAAAATGTATGTTGATACATTGATATCAGCCCAACAGCAGCGCAACACTTTTCTACAAAATGAAACGCTTATTTTAGATCGCCGCATTGCTGAAGTCCGCAAAATAAAGGCAGAAAAAGCAGAGCTTGAGCGTCGTATAAATCTAATAAAAGAGTTAGAGAAAAAACGTAATTACACGATTCAGTTATTAAATATGCTGGTGGATGTCGTTCCTGGCGGTATCTATCTTGATCGTGTTAATTTTGTTAATGAGCAAGTTGATGTTATTGGGATGAGTGAATCAAATAATCGTCTTGCTAAAATGATGCGTAATATTGATAGTTCTGGCTGGCTTGGGGACTCCTACCTGAGCTCAATTGTTGCAGGTCCTACTAAACCGATAAAACTGAGCAAATTCGTAATGAAATTTAGTGTCGTTCCTGAAACGAAAGGGGAGCAAAAATGAATTTAAATGAATTAGAGCTTGAAAATGTCGGTAGTTGGCCTGCTCTTTATCGAGCGGTATTTATTGGGATTGTTTGTGTCCTGCTTAGTGGTGCCTTTTTTTACTATGTCATTACTCCACAGTTAGAGCAGCTTGAAAGAGTCAAACAAGAAGAGATCACACTTAAAGATCAATTTAAAACCAAGGCCGCATTATCTGCTAACTTGGAAGCGTATCGTGAGCAAATGAAAGAGATTAAAGTGATTTTTGAGGGATTATTACAAAAACTACCCAGTACCCTGAAATAGCCAGTCTACTCGATGATATTACTTTCATTGGGTCTAATAATGGCTTGCAGTTTAGAAGTATTAATTGGGGGGTCGTTAAGGATGAAGAGCTCTCAGTAGAGGTGCCTATTAGTATACGGGTTGTTGGAAGTTATAAGGCAATAGGTAATTTTGCCGCCGACATCGCAGCATTACCACGTATTGTTATTTTGGATGACGCGAAATTAGCAAAGGAGAAGGGTGATGAGTTACTAATGCTAACCGTTGTTGCCAAAACCTACCGTTATAAGGAGGTTAAAAAATGAGATTGTTGATCGTTTTATTAATCCCCGTTGCTTTATTCGGTTGTGTCGAAGCAAATGTTGAAGATTTAAATGATTTTGTGGTCAAGACTAAAGCACAAATTTACCCTATTAATGATAAAGTGCCTGCGTTAGAAAAAATTGATGCAGTACCTTTTACTCAAAATGAAGGGCGTAACCCTTTTTCTGAGCCAAAACCAGAAGTGGTTGCACCTGTACAAGATGCACCTAAAAGTTGTCCTCAGCCAAACTTTGAGCGTAAAAAACAGCCTCTTGAGATGTATTCTCTTGATAATATTTATATGCGCGGTACATTGTTGTTTGATGATGAGCTGTGGGCGCTTATACAGATTTCTAGTGGCGAATTATATAGGGTAAAACCAGGTAATTATATTGGTTTAAATCACGGGAAAATATTAAAAATAACAAAAGAGATGGTAGAAATACTGGAATTGGCTTCAGATAAAGATGGATGTTGGCAAGAGCGTATAACTCAAATAACGCTAAAGTCTGAATAATATTAAAGCAGGGATGGAATAAACTTCATGAAAATTATAAAGCTAAAGCAACTGGTAAGTTATTTGTACGTACTGGGGGTAATGTTTTCATCAGCGGTGTTAGCCGAATCACAGCTTCTCAAATTAAATGTTAATCCACTCGTGGATAGTAAGTCTGAATTAACATTTGAATTTAGTGAAGCGGTCGGCGAATACAGTGATAAGCTTCATTATCGCCCCAATAAACTGGTTATAGACCTTGATAATGCTAGTTCAGTATTAGAACTCAACCCGATGACTATTAATGCAAATGGTGTAGAGACTGTAGAAACTGAGCGTACTTCGGATGGTTTGCGTATAACCCTTGCTTTGAAAACATTGATGCCATATCGAATTGTGCGTGAAGATAAACTACTTTTTGTACGTTTCGGTGAAATTACCCCGGAAGCGGCGGAGGTCGATCCAACGGAAGTTGCATTGGCAGCTGCGTTAAAGCAGGATGGTAACGAAACAATGTCTGTCGCTGCTGCGTTAAACAATGATAAGGCACCTAGCACACAAACTCCGCCACCTAAAGGCTATGTTAATAGTGTCAAATCGATTGACTTTAAACGTGGCTCAGAAGGTCAGGGAAAACTGCTTGTTTACTTAGATAACTCAAGTGTTGCTGTTGATATTCGCCGTCGTGATCAACAGTTAATTGCAGAGTTTCAAAGTACATTTATCCCCGATGACTTTTTATACATCATGGATGTTTTTGACTTTGCAACGGTTGTTGAAAAAGTTGAAACCTTTAAAGAAGATGGTAAAGCTCGTTTTGTCTTCAATATAAGCGATGAATATAACTACCGTTATGATCAACTTGATACCTTGTTTATGATTGAAGTATCAGAAAAACCGAAGGATCAAAAAACCAGTGTTTATCAAGGGAAAGCTATTTCGTTAAATTTCCAAGATATTCCTGTCCGTACTGTATTGCAATTAATCGCTGATTTTAATGCTTTCAATTTGGTTATTACCGACTCTGTGAGTGGCAATATTACCTTGCGTTTAGATGATGTGCCATGGGAGCAAGCTCTGGATATTATCCTTAAAGTAAAAGGGCTTGGTAAACGCATGGATGGCAATGTATTAATGATTGCACCTGCGGCAGAATTGGCAGCAAAAGAGCGTGAACAATTACAAACTGAAAAAGAGGTTGCAGAGTTGGCACCACTTTACAGTGAGTTCATTCAAATTAATTATGCTAAAGCATCAGATATTGCGACTTTGTTATCAACGGGTACTACGAGCTTATTATCTGAACGCGGTTCAGTTAGTACCGATGTTAGAACGAATACCTTGTTATTAAAAGATACTGCTGCTGTTATTGATGCCGTTAAAGAGATGGTTGAAATTCTCGATATCCCTGTGCGTCAAGTTGTGATTGAAGCACGTATGGTTACCGTAAATGAAAGTGTTGGTGAAGAGCTGGGTATTCGCTGGGGTGTTACAGGTGTAGGTGGTGATACTGGAACATCGGGTACCATCGAGGGTGTAACAGATGCCAATAATGGTACGGTGCCAAGCATTGAAGATCGACTAAATGTTAATTTACCCGTCGCTGGTGCTGCAGGTACAATTGCTTTCCAAGTTGCTAAATTGGCAAATGGTGAGATATTGGATTTAGAATTATCAGCATTGGAGAAAGAGAACAAGGCTGAAATCATAGCTAGCCCGCGTATTACAACGGCAAATCAACAAACAGCTTATATCGAACAGGGTACGGAGATCCCCTATACTGAATCGGCTTCTTCAGGTGCAACTTCGGTCAGCTTTAAAAAAGCGGTATTGAGCTTGCAGGTAACGCCGCAAATTACACCCGATGATAAAGTTATTTTAGACTTGGTTATTACGCAAGACTCGAAGGGTGAAGTTATTCCAACAGGGTTAGGTCAAGCTGTTTCGATTAATACGCAAGAAATTGGTACGCAGGTACTCGTTGAAAATGGTGAAACACTGGTTCTGGGTGGTATTTATCAACAACGTATAACTAATTCTGTATCTAAAGTACCGGTATTAGGGGATATTCCTTACTTAGGTTATTTATTTAGAACAACCGTTGAAGAGAATGCCAAATCAGAGTTATTAATCTTTGTAACCCCGCGCATTGTGATGCAAACGAAGTACTAGTTTGCACAATTCAATAGCGTAATAGCGATAAGCCTGAATAATATTCAGGCTTATTTGTTTCTGGGCTTGCAATAAGTTATTAACAATTGCGATAATGTAGCGCACATTTATTTATAAAGGTTTTCCTGTAATTAATCACTTGAGTAATAATTTAACATGGCTGAACAACGTAATATTTTCTTAATCGGTCCAATGGGTGCAGGTAAAAGCACGATTGGTCGCCATTTAGCACAAATGCTCCACCTTAATTTTCATGACTCAGATGCTGAGATAGAGAAAAAGACTGGTGCGGATATCGCATGGGTTTTTGATGTTGAAGGCGAACAAGGTTTCCGTACTCGTGAGCACGACATGATTGACCAATTAACACAAAAACATGGCATTGTTTTAGCGACGGGAGGGGGGGCTGTTATTGACCCTGAGAACCGAACTCATTTATCTGCTCGAGGTATCGTTGTCTATTTAAAGACCAGCGTTAATAAACAACTGGCTCGAACCCTAAAAGATAAACGTCGTCCACTATTGCAGTCTGGCGACCCTCGTGCAGTACTTGAGGAGTTAGCGGAAAAGCGTAACGCTTTATACGATGAAATTGCTGATTACACTATTGAGACGGATGATCAAAGTGCTAAAGTTGTGGCAAGTCAAATTGCGGTATTATTGGATTTTTAATGGATAAATTAATCGTTGAGTTAGGTGACCGTAGCTATCCCATTTCAATTGGTGAAGAGTTACTTAGTCAAGCTGCGCTTTTTAGCGGTGCGATCGCCGGTAAAAATGTCATGATTGTTACTAATGATGTTGTTGCCCCCCTCTATTTGCAAGCATGTAAAGAGACCTTATGTGAATATAAAGTTGATGAGGTTATTTTACCGGATGGTGAAAAATATAAAACGCTAGCGACATTTGAGACTATTTTAGCGGCATTGCTAGCAAAAAAACATGCACGAGATACGACCATCGTAGCGTTAGGTGGCGGTGTTATTGGCGATATGGCAGGCTTTGCTGCGGCCTGTTATCAACGAGGAATTGCGTTTATACAGGTGCCGACGACATTACTTTCTCAAGTAGACTCTTCAGTCGGTGGGAAAACGGCGGTTAATCATGCACTCGGTAAGAATATGATTGGTGCTTTTTACCAGCCTCAGGCCGTTATAATTGATATTAATTGTCTTAAAACATTACCAGCCCGCGAATTTGCCGCTGGAATGGCTGAAGTGATTAAATACGGTATTATTTATGATAATGGCTTTTTTACTTGGTTAGAGAATAACGTTGATAAGATAAAGTCTCTACAAGCATCGGCAATAACTTACATGATAAAACGTTGTTGCGAGATTAAAGCTGAAGTTGTTTCATTAGATGAAAAAGAGAGTGGTATTCGTGCGTTGCTGAATTTGGGGCACACCTTTGGGCATGCGATTGAAGCTGAACAGGGTTATGGTAATTGGCTACACGGTGAAGCTGTCGCTGTCGGTATGGTGTTAGCAGCGCAAACGTCGTTACATTTATCGCTTCTTAAGCAACCACAAGTAGAAAAAATAATGGCTTTAATTGAACGCTTCGATTTGCCCGTTGTATCACCTCAGGATATGGGCTACGACCAATATGCGGAGCATATGCAATTAGATAAGAAAGTATTAAATGGCAAGTTACGTTTAGTTTTGCCGACCGCAATTGGTCATTGTGAATTATTTGATAATGTTAGCGAAGCAACATTGCGTCGCGTTATTGAACAGTAATTCATATGGTTGAAAGAGTGTTAATAGCGCTTCCATCCCAGTTGCAGTTGATCGATCGGCTGCAGCATCTCATTTATCTCTCCTCTTCACTTATTTTTATTGCAGGAAGAAATGGCTCGGGTAAAACGGCATTGATGGAGCAACTTTCCAATCAATTGCCTTCTAATGTTCAAGAAGCGTTTATTAACCTTAATGAGACAGTGCCAGATGAGCAGATTCGTCAACAAATTATAACCCAGTTATTCGAACATCCCTTATTTGATGCAAATGACACTTTATTCACCACTTTTGTGCAGTTGCAAGAAAAATTTAATGTCGATATTCCTCAGGTTATTATCATCGACAACAGCGACTATTTATCCAATCAGTTACTCTCAGAATTAGCCCAGTTAATGACCTTAAAAACGCAGGTGAGTGAGAGTGAAATTAACGTTTTGTTGCTAGGTAATGATGAAATTATCAACAAGCAACTTGCATATATTAGCGACTCAATGCCGAAGCACGATCCTAATTGCACTTGCTTGGAATTTAAAATTGAGCCGTTAAATGGTGAAGAAACAAGCGCACTTTTAGACCATATGTTTAGTCAAAATGGCTATCAATCAGAGGTTCAGCATCAAGATGCGCTTAGTCAAAAATTGAATGGTTGTGCGGGTAACCCTAAAAAAATAATCGTATTAGCAGAAGAAATTATTGCAGGTAAATTAGAAAATACCGAAGTCTCTAAATTTCGAGCCCGTCTACCGGCATTTTTATTTATGTGTTTGCTATTATTGATTGTGATTGTCATTGCAATTCAGCTTAAGGATAAGTTTTTTGAGGAACCACAAAGCGAACAAGTAACTGAGACGCTTTTAGTGCCACAACCATTTGCTATAGAAGAGATTGCAGCGACTAATTTAGTGGCGGATAGTCAAATTTCTCAGGGTGAGCCTACATTTGCAGGTGAAGCATTGGCAGGAAACTGGAAAGATCAACACCATGATCAGATTGCTGAGAATAAATTAATGGTTGGTATCAGTGATGATAGTGTTACGCGTGTTGTTATTTCTGAACAGGAAATCGCTAATAGCATAGGCGGTAGTGAGCTCGCTATTGTTGAGCTTGAAATGCAAGTTTCTCCTTCTGAAACTGAGTTAAAAGAGCAATTTGAATCACCTAGTGGTGCTCTGCAAACAACGCCTTTAGCGGTGCTAATAGAAGATGAGAAAATAGAGGTGATAGAAGAGCCTGACGCTAGCTTTGATAAAGTCTCCGATGCAGAGGGGCTAACTCAGGTTGAAGTGCTGGTCAAGGAAGTCCAAGAAAGTGTACGTAAGAACAGTGCCGATCCTATTTTTACAGCAAGGGAAAAGTTATTAGCAATCAATCCTGACCACTATACCCTACAACTATTGGCGATGGACTCTAAGGATTCATTGCAACGATTTATTCGTGTGCATAATTTACCGCAAAAGAATGTTTTTGTATATCAAACCAAACATAATAATAAACCCCGTTATATGGTAATTTTTGGCGATTATGCGACGCGCAAATTAGCCCAGCAAGGCGCTAAAAAGTTGCCGGGTTCACTAGCTAAAATGGATGGATGGATCAAAAAATACAGGTTAGTTCATCAGGATTTACAACAAAATAATGATTAAAAAAAATAGAGCATTCCTGAAATGGGCAGGTGGTAAATACACTCTTACTGAACAAATTAATCAACGTTTACCGAAGGGGCGGAGATTAATTGAGCCCTTTGTTGGTGCTGGTTCAGTGTTTTTAAATAGTGACTTTGATGAATACCTACTCAATGATATTAACCCTGATTTAATTGAGATGTATAAAATTATTAAGCGCAAACCGAAGCAGTTTGTGATTGATGCGAAACATTATTTTCAAGATAAATTTAATAATGAAACTGTTTATTATCAACTGCGCAATGAGTTCAATTGTAGTAGTGATAGTTATCAGCGTTCATTACTTTTTCTTTATATGAATCGCCATGGTTATAATGGGCTTTGTCGTTATAATCAAAGTGGTGGTTTTAATGTCCCCTTTGGGCGTTATAAAAAGCCCTATTTCCCTGAAAAAGAGATCCTTTTTTTTGCTAAAAAAGCAAAAAAAGCGACCTTTACCTGTAAGCCATATCACAAGCTATTCCAGTATTTACGCGATGATGATGTGCTCTACTGCGATCCACCCTATGTGCCATTGAGTAAAAGTGCATCATTTACCTGTTATGCAAGTGATGGCTTTAATTTAGATGATCAAGCAAATTTAGCTAAGTTAGCCAGAGAATCGAAGTGCAGCGTCTTGCTGAGTAACCACGATACAACGTTAACACAAGAGCTTTATCGTGATGCGATATGCGATAAGGTGCAAGTGGCGCGAACCATCAGCAGTAAGTCATCAACACGTCTGCCTGTTGGTGAGCTTTTTGCTCTGTTTGCAGGTTGTAAAACCTCACAATAGATGCAATAAAAAATGGTCTGTTGCGCTTTGCTTCGGTAGAATAAGCGCTCAATTTAACACTGGAAGCTGACCATGACCGACTATTTAATTGCCCCTTCAATCCTTTCTGCTGATTTTGCCCGTTTAGGTGAAGACGTTGAAAAAGTGCTTAACGATGGTGCCGATGTAGTACATTTTGATGTAATGGATAACCATTATGTACCCAACCTAACGATTGGGCCGATGGTCTGTAAAGCACTGCGTGACTATGGCATCACTGCGCCGATTGATGTCCATTTAATGGTCAAACCTGTCGATACGATGATTGTTGAGTTTGCTAAAGCGGGGGCATCCATTATTACTTTTCATCCAGAAGCCTCCGACCATGTGGATCGCTCTCTACAATTAATTAAAGATCATGGTTGTAAAGCGGGATTAGTTTTAAATCCGGCAACCTCTTTAGAGGTGTTAACCCATGTCATGGATAAGTTAGATGTTATTTTATTAATGTCTGTTAATCCCGGATTTGGTGGGCAATCCTTTATTCCTCATACCTTAGAAAAGTTACGTCAAGTGCGTGCGTTAATTACAGCCAGTGGTCGAGATATTCGCTTACAGGTTGATGGGGGAGTGAAAGTTGATAACATCAAAGAGATTGCTGAAGCGGGGGCAGATATGTTTGTTGCAGGCTCGGCCATTTTTAATGAACCTGATTATAAAGCTGTGATTGATCAGATGCGTGCAGAATTAGCAGCTGTTCAAGGGTAGACGCCATGGCAAAAATAGCGAATATTAAACTCATCTGTTTTGATTTAGATGGCACGCTGGTCAATAGCGTGCCTGATTTGCGTTTAGCACTTAATGCAATGATGGATGATTTACAGCTTCCCCATTGCCATGATCAAGATATTAGAAACTGGGTGGGCAATGGTATTCCTAAAATGGTTGAACGCGCATTAATTCATGTCGGTAAAAATGATATTGATAGCGCTTTTTTTGACCATGCAGTCAGTTTATTTGAAAAGTATTATGCGCAGTTTATAAATAGCGCTTCTGGATTATACGATGGGGTTGCGCAAACCTTATGCGACTTAAAAAGTCGTGGCTATCAAATCGCTTTGATCACCAATAAAGGAGAAAAATTTTTACCACCTTTACTGAGTCACTTTGCGATATTGGATTACTTTGATTTGCTATTGGGGGGCGATAGCCTTAGTAAAAATAAACCTGATCCAATGCAAGTTGATTTTGCCCGTGAGAAATTACAAGCTACAAAACAACAAACCGTGATGGTCGGTGACTCGCGTAACGATATTCTGGCGGGACAAAATGCAGATGTGCAGACAATCGCATTAACATATGGGTATAACTATGGTGAACCCGTTGACCGATTGAATCCCGATTATATTATTGATCAATTTAATGAATTATTAGATCTGCTCTAAGCAGTGCAAGGAAAGAAGATGACTAAACCAATTGTACTAAGTGGCTGCCAACCCTCTGGCGCATTAACTATAGGTAATTACATGGGGGCGCTGCGTCAATGGGTAGCGATGCAAGAGAGCCATGATTGCCTTTTCTGTTTGGTTGATCTTCATGCGATTACAGTACGTCAAGATCCCTCTGCTCTGCGCCGTGCAATTTATGATGGTTTAGCGATGTATCAAGCGGTTGGTATTGATGCCAATAAAAGCACCATGTTCATTCAATCACAAGTGCCTGAGCATGCCGAGCTAGCATGGATTTTAAATTGTCATACACAAATGGGTGAATTAAATCGTATGACTCAATTTAAAGATAAATCGCAAAAAAACGTGACTAATATTAATGCCGGGTTATTTAGCTATCCCGTATTGATGGCAGCAGATATTTTGCTTTATAACCCGATTAGTATTCCCGTTGGTAGCGATCAAAAACAGCATTTAGAATTAGCCCGCGATATCGCGATCCGTTTTAATAACGCCTATGGTGATACCTTTGTGGTGCCAGAGCCAGCGATTCCAAAGTTTGGTGCGCGCATTATGAGTTTGCAAGAACCGACCAAGAAAATGTCTAAATCCGATGATAATGTGAAAAACATTATCCAATTATTAGAAGATCCAAAGCAGATAGCGAAAAAAATAAAAAGTGCGGCAACCGATTCTGATGAACAAGCACGCATCTACTTTGACACAGAAGAAAAAGCTGGTGTATCGAATTTATTAACCCTATTGTCATGCTCTACGGGTAAATCGATTGAACAGCTTGTTCCTGAATATGAAGATAAAATGTATGGTCACCTTAAAAAGGATACCGCAGAGGCGGTTGTTGAGTTATTAACTCCGATACAAGCGCGTTTTAAAGAGTTAAGAGCCGATGAACAAGCGCTACAGTCAATTGCTCGGATTGGGGCTGAAAAAGCACGTGAGCGTGCCGCAGAGACGTTAGCTAAGGTATATGACCGGGTTGGTTTCTTACCAAAATAAAATAGAAAATCTTTATCTGAAAAAGCAAAAAGCCTAACATTGAACTCGTTAGGCTTTTTGCTTTGTGGGCTAGGCTTCTTTACTTATAGCCATTGTTAAAGAAATTGCTATAAACCTAGCCCCTTACCCGCATCTTTTTTATTAATTAGTTCGATCATATAGCCATCGGGATCTTTGACAAAGGCAATGACGGTTGTGCCGCCTTTAACCGGGCCCGGTTCGCGGGTAACTTGCCCGCCCATTGCTTTGATTTTTTCGCAGGTTGCATAGATATCATCGCTTTCTATGGCAATGTGTCCATAGGCATTGCCCAGGTCATACTCTGTTGTGCCCCAGTTATAGGTTAACTCAAGTACCGTGTTATCAGTTTCATCGCCATAACCTAAAAAGGCGAGGGTGTATTTGTATTCATTGTTTTCAGATTGACGTAGTAATTTCATTTCTAAAATAGTGGTATAAAAGTCGATCGACTTTTGTAAATCACCGACACGTAACATGGTGTGTAATAAACGCATAATGACCTCATAGATTGTTGAAAAAAAGGATATAAAAAAACCACCTATCGGTGGTTTTGTAAATCGTCACAGATATTGTTAGATCATTACAGACCTTTGGTTAAGAATGCAACCGCTGAGGCCATTTCTTGATCGCTACAATTAGCACATGTGCCCCTTGGTGGCATGGCATTTAAGCCATTTATTGCATGTTTTAGTAATGTCTCTTGACCCTGTGCTATACGTGGACTCCATGCTTTTGCATCGCCTGTAATTGGGGCGCCTGCCGCTCCTGTGGCATGACAGGCGACACAATAGGTATTATAGATTTTTTCGCCGGAGCGCGGTTCTGCTGGCTCACTTGACGCTGTACTTTGTTCAGCTGTTGCTATATCACCCTGTAAATAAACATCGCCGACAGGTGCTATTCGCGCGGCTATTTCACCTTCAGATTGATTTTGTGCCAAACTTGAGAGGCTAACCAAGCTAATTGCTACAGTTAGTAGTAATGGGATGCGTCTAATTAGCTGCACAGTAAACTCCAGATTAATGTATATGTTGTAAAAATGTTAATTATAACGAGCTTACCAATAACAACCAATGTCTTTATCCACATTATTGCCTCCAGTTCACTATTTTTTTCTCTTTACCCTGTAATAAGCGTTTTATATTTCCACTATGGCGCAGAATAATTAATATTGAGAGCATGATAACCGGGATGGTGTATTCTGGTTTTATTTGCGAAACGAAAATCGGTGCTGCAATGACGGTGATGATAGCAGCTAATGAAGCATATCCTGTCACGGCAACAGATAGTAACCAAGTTAATAGTACTAAACCTGTCATATCCATACCTAAAGGTAACAAAGTACCAAGGCCGGTGGCCACCGCTTTACCCCCTTTAAATTGGAAGAAAGGAGGGAAAATGTGTCCGAGGCAAGCTGCGATG
This sequence comes from Psychromonas sp. MME1, assembly GCF_041080865.1. NCBI lineage: Bacteria > Pseudomonadati > Pseudomonadota > Gammaproteobacteria > Alteromonadales > Psychromonadaceae > Psychromonas > Psychromonas sp. MME1. The sequence goes on from NZ_CP160906.1 coordinate 3,028,895, forward strand.
CCAATAAAGCCTATTAGTACAGGGGGGTAACCTAAAAAATAAGCAAGATAAACGGGGATGCAGCCCTTTATTAGGTCGAATAACAGCACACTAATTGCAGCTTGCGGATGGTGTAGTCGCAACATGTTGGTTGCACCTGGATTTTTTGACCCCTGTGAGCGAGGGTCGGCCCAGCCTTTAAGGCGGCAAAGTAATATTGCGCCGTTCAATCCACCTAAGAGGTAGGAGCAAAACATAAAAAATGCGGTTGTCAGGATAATCATTTGTATTTATTTCTTCTTATCAGGTAAAATACTTAGTATCCAATACTAATTAGTGACTAATAGTACGTGGATTTTTTGATTAGCGATAGCATTTTAAAGGGTGTAAATGGATATTATTTTTATTAAACAGTTAGAGGTTATTACAACAATCGGTGTGTATGACTGGGAAAAAGAGGTTCAGCAAAAGCTCTATTTTGATCTCGAAATGGCTTTTGATAATAAACCCGCCGCGGCTAGTGATGATATTAATTTAGCCCTTAATTATTTTAGTGTTTCCGAAAAGGTCAATCAGTTTGCACAAATTCACCGATTTGAATTATTAGAAACCATGGCCGAACGTGTGGCAGCACTTATCATGGCCGATTTTTCCGTGCCTTGGATTAAGTTGACTCTGCATAAACCCGGCGCTTTGCCAAAAGCACAAAGTTTAGGTGTACAAATCGAGCGTGGTATACGTTAGTGGCTGAGGTTTTTGTTGGTATTGGTTCAAGTATTAATCGAAGTGAAAATGTTCAGTTAGGCGTTGCTGCGTTACAGGCTTTATTTTCAGATGTACAGATATCTCCGGTCTATGAAAGTGAAGCCGTCGGATTTAGCGGTGCTAATTTTTATAACTTAGTCGCAAAATTTACCACTAACCTAGCTATCGTAGATGTTATAAAGCAGTTAAAAAAGATTGAATTAGCAAATGGTCGCCCTGAGTTTGCGATTAAATTTGCACCAAGAACAATAGATTTAGATTTGCTTTTATATGATCAAGAAATAGCGCCGGAATTTGATTTGCCTCGCGCAGAAATTACAAAAAATGCCTTTGTATTAAAGCCATTAGCAGATTTGGCTCCACGTCTAACAGACCCTCTCTCAGGTGAAACATACCAAAATTTATGGGCTAAGTACCCTAAAGAAAAACAAAACTTATGGAAGATTGAAGCTGGGCTTTAACTTCATTTTTTAATTTATATGGACTATCAATACTATGTCGTTACTTGAAATTGTTGTGTTGGCTTTGATTCAGGGATTAACTGAATTTTTACCTATTTCTAGCTCTGCACATCTTATCTTGCCATCACAACTGTTAGGTTGGCAAGATCAAGGGTTAGCTTTTGATTTGATCTTAAATATAGGTACCTTAGCCGCTGTTTTTATCTACTTCCGCAGTGAAGTGGTGAACATGAGTCGCGCTTGGGTTGGTTCATTGCGTGGGCAACCCAAAACCGCAGATAGTCGCCTTGCTTGGTGGATTATTTATGCCACTATTCCTGCTGCATTGGTTGGCTTTTTCGGTAAATCCTTGGTAGAAACATACCTACGCAGTGGCTATGTGATTGCTATAACGACCATCGTTTTTGGCCTGTTGCTATGGTGGGCGGACTCCCATGCTAAGCAACTTAAAGACGAGTATCAAACCGGGCTAAAGGGGGCGATTATATTTGGTCTCGCTCAAACGCTTGCTTTAATCCCGGGTACTTCTCGTTCCGGTATTACGATTACGGCGGGATTAATGCTGGGGTTAACGCGCAATGGGGCAGCCCGTTTTTCATTCTTAATGTCAATTCCCATTATCTCTATGGCTTCAGGCTATGACTTACTAAAATTTATATTATCCGATGAATATGTAGATTGGGGGGCGTTATTTTTAGGCGCCGGTATCTCTTTTATGAGTGCTATTTTATGTATTCATGCCTTTCTTATACTGCTCAATAAAGTTGGCATGCTGCCCTTTGTTATTTATCGTTTGTTACTTGGTGTGGCACTTTTTTATGTGTTATCTATGGGCTAGATATTACTCGCCTTTGTAAGAGCAGGAAGCAGGCTGATGCCATTCCTGCCGAGGCGAAAATCATACACATCACCATTATTTGGTATCTTGCAGCGATGAAAGGTGAGATACCCGATAAAATTTGCCCGGTCATCATGCCTGGTAATGACACCACTCCCACGGCAAAAAGCGCATTTACATTGGGGATAATCGACGCTTGAAAGGCCATTTTCCGTGCCTTTAAATAATCATTATCGCGTTCAAATTCAGCATAAAAGCGTTCACCGCAGAGGCTGACACTGTTCATACAGTTCGCAAAAATCATTCCGCCGAGTGGGATAATCGTTTGCGCATGATACCAAGGTTGTACCTCTAACACGCCCTGTGTGATAAGCCATAGGGTGAAACTACCCGGTAATGCAATCGATATGATGGTTGATTTTAATAGTGGTAAGCGGCGATCTTTAATGTTGCTTAATGCAATCCAACTAGAAAAAAAGACCATCATGAGTAGAATCGAAACAATCATTAAACTGTTGTTATCTGCAAAAATATAATTGAGCACATAGCCAATTAAAAGTAGCTGAACGAGCATCCGTACTAGTGCATGTATCGCTCGGCGGATATCTAATGACCATTTAAAGAGAATAAATAACACTACCGCCACGGGAATAAATGCAAAGGCAAGATTGCTCAGTGAAATAGTCTGTATTGGCTGTGTAATCATAGTGATTCGCTATGTTGTTGCTTATACTCGCTAACTGCATCAATGCGTGCTTGTCGCAATGCATTTTTGATTTCGCCACCACTTATACCCTGTTGAATGATTGCTTGCACATCGACTTTTGCTGCAACTAAAAAAGCTTGCCAAATATAGTCTGCACTTGGATAGGGTTTATCTTCGAATCCTGTTCTGCCCTTAGAGTCGGCTACGCAGCACTGTAGCATTTGTTGAAAACGATCAGCTTTACGCCACGCATCGCATTGATCCATTAGCTTGACTAAAGTTGCTGAGCGAAGCTCAAAAGCGCTATGTACTAGCGTGTGGTGTTCACTCACTAATAGCGCTAAATCACGACACTCATTGGGAACTTTTAGGCGTAAACAGAGTGCTTTTATCGTTTTCAGGCCTAGAGTGCCATGCCCTTTGTGACTCGGCCAAAGTGCTTTTGGAGTTAATGCCTTGCCAAGATCATGAACCAGGCAAGCAAAGCGAAATGGGAGGGAGTCAGATAGTTTGGCTGCTTGTTCAACGACCATTAAGGTGTGGATTCCGGTATCTATTTCAGGATGCCAACGTTTAGGGCCGGGAATACCAAATAGGCGGTCTATTTCAGGAAACAAAATTGCTAGCGCACCGCATTCACGCAGAACGTGAAAATAAATATGTGGGCTATCTGTTTGCAAAGCTTGTGCTGTCTCTAACCATACCCGTTCTGCGGTTAAGTGGCTTAATTCACCACTTTCACTGAGCTGTTGCATCAATATTAATGTTTCTTGAGCAATGCCAAAACCCAGTTTGTGAAAGCGAGCTGCAAAACGGGCAACGCGTAACACGCGCAGGGGATCTTCAGAAAATGCGGGAGATATATGGCGTAAGAGTTTATTTTTTATATCCTCGCGGCCATGGTAGGGGTCAATATATTGGCCTTGTTCAGAGAGTGCAATCGCATTAATGGTTAAATCGCGGCGTAATAAATCCTCTTCTAAGGTGACATCTTTACCCGCATAGCATTCAAATCCATTGTAACCACTTGCTACTTTGCGTTCGCTACGTGCTAAGGCGTACTCTTCTTTGCTCTTGGGGTCTAAAAAAACGGGAAAATCTTTACCTACCTGCTGATATCCTAACTGTAAAAGTTGTTCAGGGGTGCTGCCAACGACGACATAGTCACGATCTTTGATTTTAAGTTGTAATAGTTGATCTCTAACGGCTCCACCGACTAAATATACCTGCATTGTTTTTCCTCTTTACCTTTTATTTAGTTATTATACGCTCTACTACTAAAAATGGTTAATCTCCGTAGGGCAAGAAAAATAGCACCAATCTGCTTTGTTATAAAATATCGATGTAGAATCACTATACTTCTATTTTATGGCTCGCATCTCGGTACTCTTTTTCTTGCTGACTTTGCGTATATAAGCTTAATTATATTGTTTGGATTGTCTCATGTATCAAGATTTTTTTTCTTTAAACAAACAGCCTTTCTCTATCTCTCCAGATCCTGATTTCATTTTTTTAAGTGAACGTCATAAAGAGGCATTGGCGCATTTAACCTACGGGTTACAGGATAACGGTGGTTTTGTTTTACTAACGGGGGAAGTGGGGACGGGGAAAACCACGGTATGTCGAGCATTACTGCAGGATATTTCTGAAGAGACCGATATTGCCTATATTTTAAATCCTGCCTTATCGGAAATTGAACTCCTAGCGACCATTTGTGATGAATTTAAGATTGCCTATGAACTAAATCTAAAATCGTTATTTGATGCCATCAAAGCCTGGATGATGGATAATTTACGTGCAGGCCGCAGTGCCATTGTCTTAATTGATGAAGCGCAACATTTAAGTTTTTCATCCTTAGAGCAGCTACGCTTATTGACCAATATCGAGTCGAATAATAAAAAACCATTACAGGTAATTTTAATTGGACAAACTGAATTACAACAAAAATTAAAACAGACTGAATTTCGTCAATTAGCACAGAGGATAACGGCTCGTTACCACTTATTGCCACTGAATCGCCTAGAAAGTGAATATTATATTCAGCATCGTTTACATGTAGCAGGCGCACGCTCTCCTCTTTTTGATCGCAATACCATCGCTTTAATTTTTAAAATAAGCCAAGGTATCCCACGTATCATTAATTTATTATGTGATAGAAGTTTACTCTGTGCTTATAGTGAGCATGCCGCTAAGGTAACACCGAAAATGGTACGCCTTGCCGCTCATGAGATTGGGGTTGATGGGCGTCATAAATCATCATCGTTCCTATCGCAATGGGGGCGGTTTGCATTATTAACAATATTTGTCGTCATTATAATGATTCAGGGGGCCAAGCTTTATAGTGATAACCTATTTGTAGAAACTAAAAAAGTGACAATCGAGCCACTATTAGCCACTCAAGCAATTCAAGTTATAGAGGTAAGTGAGCCGCCTGCGCAAAAAACAAGCGAAGCAAAGGAGGACAGGCATGTTGCAGAGGACGGAAACTGGTTTGATAATTATCCAACACTGGACTTAACAGACAATGAATTCGCCGATGCATTAGTGACACTCTATGCTCTGTGGGGGTATCAAACCGAAGCGCAAACGGTAAATTGTGAGCTCGGGGGAAGTATCCTATTAAGCTGTTTTAGTGAATATATGTCCCTTGAACAGGTTAAACAAGCCAATTACCCAGCGATTATTAAATTAGAAAATGAAGATCAATATGCTTACGTTGTCCTCTATAAAGTTAACGACAATTACCAACTATTAATTGCAGATCAAGTCATTAACGTTTCTGCCTCTTGGTTAAGTAAATATTGGCAAGGCGAGGTGACATTGCTTTGGCAAGCGCCCTTTATACTAGAAAGTGCCTTACAGTTTGGGCAAAAAAACGCGAAGGTTGCTTGGTTGTCCTCCCAGTTAAATAGCATTGCGGGATTACCCACCCAGAATAAAGATCGCTTTGATTTATCATTGTTACAACAAGTTGTTGATTTTCAGAGGGAGCAGGGTCTCGAAGATGACGGTATCGTCGGCTCGCGAACACTGATGGCATTAATGCGATTAAATCATCCCGATTTACCTAATTTAGTAGAAGAGCGAAATTAATGTCCACTATTTCACGAGCATTACAAAAGAGCAGAGCACATCAACTACCCTATGGTACTGAATTATATAATAAAGATAATAGGCATACGAAATTAAAAAGAGCGCTTGTTGTCTCCCTACTCGTTGTACTTTGTTTACTCATCACGGTCCTTTTTTTATTAATTAAGCCACGGGATGCAAGAGTTGATGCTATACAAATTAGCCCTGAAATAGTTATTGAAAAAACAGAATCTCAGCCAGAAGTAGCAAAGAGTGTGCCGCCAAAAGATCGCAATCGAGTCGAAAAAATTACCTTTTCAGTGAAGCCGTTACCGGTAATAAAGAAAGAGCCGGAGGTGAAAGTGGTTACGGCACCATTACTGCCAGCGGTGACAGCGCCAGTCGCAGCAGCAGAGAAGGGAAGTGATCTGTTAGCTGATGATACAACACAAGAAATTGATTATGGAGATACCCCTTCAGATTTGCAGAAGCGCTTTCAAACAGCGCTGCTTATGGTCGATGAGTTGGGTAAAGTCGAGTCCAGTAACACTCCGCCTATTAATAATGATGGTAGAGATATTCACCAAATGGATAGCGAATTGCAAAGGAAAATACCACCTTTACAGTACGATTCTCATATGTATTCATCAAAGCAGCAAGATCGCTGGGTGCGTATTAATGGGGAAGATTTAAAAGAGGGGCAATTTAGCCATTCAACCAATATAGAGGTTGTGGAGATCCAACCCAATCGTACTATCTTTCGTTTTGGGCCGCGTAGTTTTAGCCTTGAATCTTTAGAAAACTGGGATGGTTTTTGAACATAGGGTTGATCTATTTTAGCGTGACCGCTGTGTTACGCTAAACAGCAGATTGTTCGATTTAAATAATACATCGCCATGTGTAAACTCATCATGCGCCATATTTTTCCTCAACAAGCTATGACCATAATATTTCAGAGCTATACTGAAAATGGTTGAATTTAACAGTTGTATCTTTTTATTTAAACAGGGGGAGTTTATGAGTAATACCGTGGTTATTTATTATTCTGGATATGGTCATACACGTCGAGTTGCAGAATATGTCGCTAAAGGTGCACAAGCACATTGCATTGAAGTTGATGCGACGGGGGAAATTACAGAGAGTGATTGGGATACTCTGAGTGATGCTGATGCCATCATCTTTGGGGCGCCTACCTATATGGGGTCGGTGCCTTGGCAATTTAAAAAATTTGCCGATAGTACATCGAAAGTATGGTTTACTCAGGGGTGGAAGGACAAAGTATTTGGTGGATTTACCAATAGTGCGAGCTTGAATGGTGATAAGCAAATTAGCTTAATTTACTTACAAACGCTCGCTTCTCAACATGGTGGTATTTGGGTGAGTTTAGGGTTGCTTCCAAGCAACAAACTAGCATCAACACGTAATGATATCAATGCGATGGGAGGATCTGCGGGGGTGTTAGTACAATCGCCATCAGACGCTGCTGAAGATGCGATACCAGAAGGCGATTTAGAGACGGCTCGTTTGTATGGTGAGCGAGTTGCAAAGGTCGCTGTAATGCTTAAAGGCAAGTAGTCTGGTGAATTCGGGTGTTTGATAAGTAATACCAATTCCGGTAAGTATGTGATCTAGATTTTGCGCAGGAAAAACAGCTTAATTCAAGGCGTAATTTGACGTAAATGGTTATTCCCTTTGCGAAAATTACAACGCAGCAGTAAGTTGTTTTAACCAGTAAAATAGATCAGCTATTTATCGGAATTGGTATAATTATTATATTACGGCAGGCGCTGTTAATTAGACAACGCCTGACGCCATTATTACCAATTATTGTTGCGTTTTTTACGACGAGGTAAAAACGGAATAATTAAGCCGATTAATAAGCCGAAAAAGAGTACGCTGCCACCATACATCATCCACTCCATCTTAATGCGCTCATCTTTAGTGTCTTGTAGTAAATCAAGTTCTAAGTTACGCGCTTTTAACTCATCGATAGTTTGTAAGAGAGTTTGTTTCTCATCCATTAAGTTAGCAATTAATTCCTCTTTTTCGTTAAGAGATTGCACCGTATTTTGCATTTCTTGCTCATTTTCTTGCGCGATATTGGCTAATTTCTGCTGCGCTTGTTGTAGCTCAAGTTGCACTTTAGGCAATAAAACCTTTGCTGGTTGTGTTTCTTGTAACTCTCGATTTTGTACCCAAGAGGTCTTGCCATTTGCCTTTTTTATCTGCATAAATTTGGTTTTTTCATCATACTGCAGCGTTTCAACGGGGGTGCCAACATTAAGCGTGCCAATAATGCGATATTGTAAACTAGGGCCTGAGTGTTCGTAGATAGAAACATCGTCACTAACATAGCGGGTTGCCGCAAATAGGTTCATGGATAGGGAGAGCGGGAGTATTACAGTGAGATATTTAAATATTTTCAAGGCGGTACCTATTAGCTAAATGAGCAGAAACCTTATTCTAAAAGTAATTGTGTCCGAGGAGAAGCCTTAGATGTAAAAAAGAGAGCGAATGCTCTCTTTTATTTTTATGTAACGTGATTTTTAGTTAAAAATCGCTTTTCTCATCTCGCCGAGTTAGGTGATTTTTAGTTAAAAATCGCCTGTATCATATAGAAGAATACAATAGATAAAGCCGCCCCAATAGGTAGGGTAACAATCCATGAGATAACGATATTACGTACGACACCTAGATTAAGTGCAGCAATACCACGAGCCATACCTACGCCTAATACCGCTCCAACCAAGGTTTGCGTGGTGGAAATTGGTAGTCCTGTACCAGAGGCAATAACAACGGTTGATGCAGCAGCAAGCTCAGCAGCAAAACCACGGCTTGGTGTAAGGTGGGTGATACCTTGACCAATGGTTGCCATTACGCGTTTACCGAAGATTGCTAAGCCTAACACGATACCGATACCGCCTAATGGTAGGATCCATGGTGCTAAGACAGCCTTACCCACGATTATGCCATCCTGTTGAACAATGCTTGCTACTGCCGCTAGAGGACCTATTGCATTGGCCACGTCATTAGAACCATGTGCAAATGCCATTGCACAGGCTGTTACTATCATTAATACAGCAAAGATTTTTTCAACATTTGCAAAGTGCATGTCTTTATCTGCATTGGGATCTATTTTTACACGATTAACAAAGTATTTTCCGATCACAGCCACTGCGCATCCCATGCCTAATGCCAGTAGGAAGCCTTGGCCATTTGAAAGGTGTAAGCCAACATGCTTAAGTCCTTTCATGATAGTAACTAATGAAAGGATGAACCCTGCTAAAAACATATAAAGCGGTACATAACGTTTAGCATTTTTAATAGGATCACTGGTATCAAAGATCAATCGTTGTGAGCTCATAAAAATAAAGTAGGCAATAAGCCCAGATATTAAAGGGGTAATAATCCAGCTACCGACAATACCTGTTACTTTACTCCAAGTCACACTATCAACACCTACACCAACGGCTGAGAAGCCGATGATAGCACCGATGATAGAATGTGTTGTTGAGACAGGCCAACCAAAGTAAGAGGCGATAACTAGCCATAAGCCGGCCGCTAATAAGGCTGCGATCATACCAAAGACTAATAGTTCAGGGCTGTCGGTATAGAAGCCTGCATCAATGATACCATTACGGATCGTTGATGTTACTTCTCCTCCCGCCAAATAGGCGCCAGCAAATTCAAAAATCATTGCAATAATGATTGCTTGTTTAATAGTTAATGCTTTTGAACCAACAGAAGTTCCCATTGCATTAGCGACATCATTGGCGCCAATGCCCCAGGCCATCAAAAAACCAACAACTGCTGCAAATATAACCAGTATGCTGCCGTAAGACGATATAATTTCCATGGTGAATCCTTAAATTTTCTAGCGAATCAGGATAAGTTCAAGTTGTGTGCCAATTAATTCTGAATGATCTGCTAGTTGTCCTACCCATTCTAGAATTTGATAAAGAAACATAATATCAACGGCATTGTGGTGCTGCTCTACGACTAATAACCCTTTACGAAGTTTTATTTGTAAGGTATCAGTATCATCTTCAATTGCTGCTAGCTCAGAGATCATTTTTGTTACTACATCAACTTCGCGTCCTCTGAAACCTGTTTCCAGCAATTCATCGAGTTCATTGATGGCTTTATTGGCTTGTAGGACGGCATCGATACAGCGTTGTACATAGGCGATAAAGTCTACTTTTATTTCAGCCGGCAATTGTAATTGACGACCAACGACTCGGCCTGCAATATCTTTTGCTGTATTGGCTATTTTATCTTGGCGATTAACAAGCTCAATAAAATCAGCACGCGAGATAGGCATAAATAAGCCCTTCGGTAGTGTTAAACGTAACTCACGTTTTAGCACATCTGCTTCTTTTTCCAACTTGGAAATTTCTTTTCTAATTTTTTCAGCTTCAACCCAATCTTGTTGATGGCTGGCTTTAAAGAAAGGAATTAGCAACTGGCTACATTCTGCTACTTTATCGATATGCAGCTGAATAGGCTTGATTGGAGATTTTGCAAATACCCCAAATATAGAGTTAACTGGCATAATTGATCCTATTTTTAAGTTTGACGATCATTTTTATAAATACATAGCATAGTAAATATCCGGCGCATGTTAACGTTCTTTTCCATACAATTGAACTTGAATTTTGTATAATTGCTAATTTTTTACGATATTATTACTATATTCAGTATCCCGCATCTTCGATTAAAAGGTAATTTGGTAAATATTATGGAAACAGAAATAGAGATAAAATTTCTTTTTAGTGCTGATTTTGAACAGGAATTGTTTAATACCATCAAATCACAGCAGGTTATCTCCACAAAAGAGCAGCTTTTGCATAATGTTTATTTTGATACAAGTGATCGTTCTTTGAGAAAGATGGATATGGGGTTGCGTGTACGGAGTTGTGATAATCGCTCAGTACAAACTATCAAAACCTCTGGGCGTGTTATTGGCGGGCTACATCAACGGCCAGAATATAATGAGCCAATTGAAGGTGGACGCCCTGAATTGGCGCGCTTTAATAGTAAGATATGGCCAGATGAGTGCGACATTAAAGCACTTGAAAATGAGTTGGTGCCTATTTTCAGCACGGACTTTACACGACAAACATGGTTACTCGAGATGAGTGAAGCGACCTTAATCGAAGTGGCCTATGATCGTGGTTTTATCGAAGCGAAACAAGATAAAAAAGATATTTGTGAAATAGAACTTGAACTTATCAAGGGCGATGAAAAACAACTATTTATACTCGCAGAGCAAATTGCACTATTGCCACAGGTACGTTTAAGTAACGTTAGCAAGGCGCAGCGTGGCTATATGCTTGGTGATCAAACGGAATTTGTTGTAAAACCGTTGCTTGAGTCTCCGCTTTTACCATCAATGTCTATCGCACAAGCGTTGATGACGAACATACAACATGGCCTACGACACATCCAATACCATGAAAATTGCTACTTAGAATCATACCAAGATGCGGCATTAAATGAATTGGTCGTGGGGATTAAATTTGTGCATCAAAATTTATCTTTATTCAAAGACCATTCGCCAATGCTTTTAAAAGCGCCATGGATTGAAGGATTACATTGGCTAGCGCGTTCATTCTCTTGGCTTGAAACTCCACTCTGACAATCAAAATTTATTAAATAATAAAGGATACTATTTACGTAAAATAACCAAGTATAAAAAATTACTTAAGCAGATAGAGCAGCAGGATAACAGCTTGCCAAGTCAAGAGAGTATTTGTGCACTGTTGCACTCTTCTCGTTACTGCCAGTTTGTTTTATCGCTCACCCAATGGCTTATACAGCTCGAGAAAAATACCTTTGCGAGCGAAAAAAGCCACGAAATAAAGGAGTTTGCCTGTCAGCGGTTAAGTGAAGTATGGCAATCATTTCGAGAAGTTTTGCAGAATCATGGAGATAACCAATTGCTTGCCTATCAAGGCTTGCTTGAAGGTAATCTATTAATGGGATTAAGTGTCGCTAATTTGTTTTCTCACGATGACTATTTTAATTTTTATGCGCCGTGGTTAGATATTAAACAAGGGTTAAAAGAGTTATCCATGATTAAAATTGTCGATGATTTTGCCGAGATAGAAACAGATAAAGCACGTCAGCTAGACTATTTTAGGTGGATAAAACGCAAGCAAGAGTCATTATCCCACGCGCTTGAGCAATCAAAACAACAAGCCTTATTAAAAGAGAGTTTTTGGAATGAAAAACTGAGTGATTAAAATAATTAGTATCTTTATTTTATCAATACAGAGAAAGCTTTCATTTTTAGATCACAGTTTGTTATTAATTATCTGTGTATAGCAGTAGCTGAGTCGTTATACTCGATGGTTACTGTTAGCCTATTTATTACTTCAGGTGCAAAGTTAGCAAGAAAAAGAGTGCTGAAATGCTAGGCATAAAATAGAAGTATAGATAATTGAACTCCCCCTACTTAACTAACGCCAGGCAACATAGCTTGAGATAAGATGGGGATCTCCTATGGTCTTAATGGTGAAAATATCCGGTCCCTCTTATAATATAGGTAGCTACATGTCGCGATTAAAATGCAATAAATTCGATGAAAAATTAGTTAGTTTATCAATGAATAAAAAATGGGCGTTTATCGCTGGCATAGGCCTTTTGTTATTTCTTGCTAAGCTAGTTATCGTCAACCTTTTTTCATCTGATATCGCATCAGCGCAAAGTAATCAATACTATTTATTTGCAGACTTCATCTCTGTCGCACTTTTTTTGGCTTTCATCTATTGGTTTATGTTAGCCACGAAAAAAAACATACTGTCTGTCAGGGATGGTCTTGAGCAAGCTTTTGTGCAGGGTGATGTTGTTGAATATTGCGCATCGACCAGAAAAGACGAGTTAGGGCTGTTGCTTAATGTGGTTGGAGACAAAGCGGGCAATATGCAGAAACACGCGCACTCACAAAAGAAAAGCACCCAAGAATTGATCGCGATTACGGAAAGTTTGTCGACTTGTATGGAAATTATTACCGATTCAATGGACGAGGAATTTGCTCAAATTGCGCAGTTGGCAACCGCCATGAATGAAATGACCGCGACAGTCACTGAAGTGGCGAATAATACCGATAGCGCATCCTCATCGACAGCAGAGGCTTCCGAAGTGGCCCAAGAGGGAAGCCAGTTTGTTGATGCGACAATTGCGACGATCAATTCCTTATCAAATAATATTGGTGCATCAGCGGATGCCGTTAACAATGTTGAGCTAAAAGTCGATGGCATTGGTAGTGTCGTAGACACTATCCGCAGTATTTCTGAGCAAACTAATTTACTTGCTTTAAATGCGGCAATCGAGGCTGCTCGCGCAGGGGAAGCTGGACGTGGTTTTGCCGTTGTTGCCGATGAAGTGAGAAATCTGGCAAAACGTACTCAAGATGCAACGGTGCAAATTCAAGGGATGATCGAACAGCTACAAAATAGTGCTCAAGATGCCGTTGGGCTGATGGGTAAAAGTGTTCATGAAGCGGATGTCGGTGTTGATCAAGTGACTAAAGCGGGTCAGAAATTGGCCGGGATTGTTGAAAAAATTGCCCATATTTCTGATATGAATTATCAAATATCATCGGCAGCAGCTGAACAAACCGTCGTTGCGGGCGATATCAATAAAAATCTAGATGAAGTTAAAGAGATTGTTGAAGGCTCTGTGACTGTGCTAAAAGAGGTCTCTGAATTAGCGGAGATGATCGGTAAAAATATCGTTGATTTAAATGCTAACCAGTAGATAGTTAATTTATTATTCCCGTCACCAAGCATGATAAAACTTGAGTGGTGACGGTTTTTTCAATTAACCTTTATGTAAATTGCTGCTTAAGGCAAATTGTGTTAATTCATCAATAACATGTTTTTTTATTTCTAATTGTTGATCGGCTGCAATGTTATAACGTTCGCCAAGCTGTTGATAATCTTCATTACTCAGGCTAACGGTTAAACGTGGGCGTTTAGGCTTTGTATGAGTCGGCAAATCTAACAAGTAACGTATCTGTTCCGATGGGCTAATGCCTTTATCAAGCGCACTGCGTCGTATGCTGTATTGGAGCTTTGCATCCATATCAAAGGCTATCTGTACCGCTTTAACTACTTTTGCAGATTGTTGCCACTTTTTCGGTAATTCTTTTTTATTCATTGAATTACTCTCCTTTTATCCATAATTCAGCAATGTCATTTGCTGGCCTTAAAAACGATAGATAAACATCGGTATCGCCATTTTCAAAGATATATATCTCGACCATGCGTTTCCCATGTGCGCCTTCTAATGAATAGTACTCAAATTCGCGCCCATGCTCCTCTTCGTTATGCTGAGGTGGTTTTTGACCGCGGTAATCTTTTCTATGCTTGTAGCCAGTGATCATAAAGTTTTGTTGGATATAGTTATCTGCAACCATATCGGCATAGTGATGATCATTTGTTAGTGGCATCAGGTTGACATTGCCAGGCTCTTCAAATATCTCAGCAAAGGTTTCGAGATCGAATAAGTTTTGGACTTCGTCACGGGTGAGTAATAAGCTTACTTTTATTAATTTTTGCGGATTATCAGGAAAGCTGACATAGACCAACTCTTCAGCACTGCCTTGCGCTATTATCTGTGCATAATGATCATATTTAAACTCGATGGTATGACAGTCGATAACTTGAAATTGTTGTTTGCGCATTATTTGTGGGAGTGCGAAGCTGTCACCAAAGGTAAATATATCATGGGTTTGCAGTTCATTCGGGACTGTTAACGTGCGTGTTGGTAGCGGCTGTTTTTTGGCGAATAAAGATTTAAAAAAACTCATTATTATTCCCTATTTATAAAAAATGAAAACACGGTAGAAAAGTAATTCTACCGTGTTTTTGTTATGCAACTATCATTTTTTATTTCGCTTTTAGGCGATCTAGAATCGATTGTGCATTCGATTGTTGTGCACCGATACCGGCTTCTTTTAATTTATTTTGTAGTGATGTATCGGTGTTTTCACTAGCAAGTTGCTCTGCCGCTTTTAATTTATCATCATAAAGCGCTTGTTTTTCTTTAATGCGCTCTAAGGAATCCTTTGCACTGAGCAGTTTCGAGTTGCTCGCTGTAAAGTTATCGGTAATGGCTGATGTTGCTTTTTGAACGCTCTCAGTGGTTTTAACCATGCTCAGTTGGCGTTTATAATCCGCTAGTTGGCGCTCACTTTTTCTAATTAACTCTTTTAATCTATCTGCATTTTTAAGATAACTTTCATTGGCCTGATGCTGTTCAGCGACACGATTTTCGAGTTCGGCAATTTTTTCGGCTACTTCAATGGCTAACGCTTCATTGCCTTTATTAAGTGCTTGTACTGCATAGCCTTCATGCTCTTTAACGCTTGCTTCTAACTGAGTTAGTTCACGTGCTGCTTGCATCTGTTTAGCCATTACTTCAGTTAAATCACGTTTAGCAATGGTGATATGTTTTTCAGAATCACGGATCTCTTGTTCAAAAATACGTGTTGAGTTGGCATCAATAATTGCTTCGCCCGCTTCACGTGCTCCACCACGTACGGCGGTGATGATTTTTTTAAATATACTCATAATAAACTCCAATATTAAACTAAGTAATTACCCATTTCGGCAATGACTTCAAGGCTGTTATCACTTAACGTGATTATCTCTAACTCAATATCTTCTATGCTTGAGTTTATTGATAGGGCACCAAATACCACATATTTATCTTCGACCTTGGCAAATGCTGAAAGTGGCATAGGAATGTTCATTTCTAACATCGTTTCCATCATTTCGGCCTTAAGGCCTTGCTTGACCTCTTCTTCGCCCCATAGGTAAGCGATGCAGAGGATCTGGTTATCACTGATGGAGATAAAAATTGGGATCTCTTCACGACCTACGATTTCAACTTGTAGTACATCAATTTCACCATTTATCGGTGTGCAATCAAAACAGAAACCTGTTTCAGTATTACCTTCTAGTTGATTCAAGTAGGTAGCTATTTTGTGAATATTCATAATACTCCTTAATTGCAATAGACATTTAATGTCATCGTCTTAGTTAATTTAGTTGTCTTGTCATTATATGTCAAGGTTTATTGTGTTTATTTTTTATCCATATTTTACTATTCGTAATATTGTAGATAAGGCTCTACTATTCAAGCAATAAATTCCAATTTTAGATGACCATTTTTCGTACAACTGATAAATTATTTCTTTTATCTTAATAATCAATAGGTAACTCTATATGTCTTTGTTAAATGATCATGCTTTACGACAGTTTGAAAACCTCCAACAACAGGTTGATTTATCATTTATCACGGCATCACAAAAGAGTGAATTAATAGCTGTATTGGGTTTAAGTGATTTTATTAGTGATGCTTTATGTAAGCAGCCCTTGCTAATCTCATCGCTATTTTCTAGTGATATATTGCAATCATCTCAGCGTACTCAAATAATCCTTCAGGATCTACAGCAACAGTTATTAAGCGTTACCGATGAAATGGAATTACATCGTGTATTACGTCTATTTCGCCGTAAACATATGCTTATTATTGCTTGGCGAGAGTTGCTTGGTAAAGCGAGTTTAGAGGAAAGTTTTGAGCATCTATCGTTTTTGGCTGATCAATTGATTCTGCAAACGATGCAGTGGTTATACGTAAAGCAGTGTAATGAGTTGGGCACACCGAAGAGTAAAGCGGGTGTTTCTCAACCGTTATATATTTTCGCAATGGGTAAATTAGGCGGCCAGGAGTTAAATTTTTCTTCCGATATAGACCTGATTTTTGCTTATCCTGAGCGTGGTCAAACAGAGGGGGGGCGTCGACATATTGATAACCAAACCTTCTTTATCAAATTATCACAGCGCATTATTGCCGCTTTGCATCAAATTACCGTGGATGGCTTTGTCTATCGCGTTGATATGCGTTTACGTCCGTTTGGTGACTCTGGCCCGATAGTGAGCCACTTTGCTGCACTTGAAGATTATTACCAAAGCCATGGACGTGAATGGGAGCGTTATGCAATGGTTAAAGCTCGTATTTTGGGGGAGTCTGGGCATTATAAAGATGAGTTAGAAGCGATGCTGAAACCTTTTGTTTATCGCCGATATATCGATTTTAGTGCGATTGAATCTCTGCGTAAAATGAAAGCGATGATTAGCGCAGAAGTTCGGCGCAAAGGGTTAAAGGATAATATTAAGTTAGGCATGGGGGGGATCCGAGAGGTAGAGTTTGTTGCACAGGCTTTTCAGCTAATCCGAGGTGGAAGAGTGCTGCAATTACAGTGCAAAGGGTTACAGCAAACGCTAATTACTTTATCTGCAATTGGTGAGCTGCCTAAACAGAGGGCGCAAAATTTATTAGTGTCATACCAATTTTTACGACGTGTGGAAAATATATTACAGCAGATTGCGGATAAGCAGACGCAAACATTGCCCGATAATGCGTTGGATAAATTACGCTTAATGTCGGTGTTAGGCTTTGCTAGTTGGGATGATTTTAAGCTGCATTTGCAACGTATGATGGACAATGTTCACGAGGAGTTCAATTGGATCATTGGTGACAACGAAAAGAAAGAGAGCGATGACCATGGCGCTGCGCTGTGGGATCTTACTTTTAGCTTACAAGATACCCTTAATTTATTACAAGAAAAAGGGTTGCAAGCCCCATTACTTGGTGATTATGCACTGCAATTGATGAGCTTTAAAGAGGAGATACATAAGCGACCAATTGGCACTCGCGGTCAAGAAACCTTAGAGAAACTGCTGCCTAAAATAGTGGACAAAGTGGCCACATTTGCCGACCCCGTTGCGTTAATTGAGCGTCTGCGTGTACTACTTTTGCAAATCATGCGTCGTACAGCCTATTTGGAGCTCTTAAATGAGAATGAAGGGGCGTTGAATCAATTACTTAAATTATGCAGTGCCAGCCCGCTTTTGAGTGAGCAGTTGGCACGTTACCCTATCTTATTAGATGAGTTATTAGATCCTGCTGAGCTTTATAACCCAACACCGCTGACTGATTATAAACGTGATTTACAGCAATTTATGCTACGTATTCCTGAGGAGGATATGGAGCAACAGATGGAGGCGCTGCGTCAGTTTAAACAGATCCAGCTACTGTATATCACCGCTGCTGATATAGTCGGTGCCATTGAATTACCTCAAGTTAGCGACCATCTTACCTATTTAAGCGAGGCCTTGTTAGATCATGTCGTCCGCTTAGCGTGGACGCAGTTGGTGGAAAAATATGGTCTACCAAGTAATGTGCAAGGGTCTCAGAGAAGGGGATTTGCCGTTATCGGCTATGGCAAGATGGGCGGATATGAATTGGGGTATGGCTCTGATTTAGATCTGATTTTTTTACATGAAAATAATATTGCAGGCCACACAATGGGGCCACGTTGTATTGATAACCAACTATTTTATTTACGTTTCGGACAGCGCATTATTCATTTATTCAGCACCCGTACTAACTCGGGTATTTTATATGAAATAGATATGCGCTTACGCCCGTCAGGTGAATCTGGGCCATTAGTGGTCAGCATCGATGCTTACAAAAAATATTTAGAAAATGATGCTTGGACATGGGAGCATCAAGCGTTAGTTCGCTCACGGGCTGTTTTTGGTGATGACGATATTGTGCAAGAGTTTAAGCTGATCCGAGAAGCGATATTAATATTGCCGCGGCAAAGTCAACAGTTGGCAAATGATATCACTGAGATGCGTGATAAAATGCGTAATCACTTACATCGCGCAAAGCAAGGGGAGTTTGATCTTAAACAGTCCCTTGGCGGGATGGTCGATATTGAATTTATTGCCCAATATTTAGTGTTGGTTAATGCCTACGCCCATCCGCAAGCCCTCTGTCAGTGGTCTGATAACTTACGAATTTTCGCTAGCTGTAAAGCGCTTGGGTTATTAAGCGCCGCAGATGAAAAGGCATTGATCACAGCCTACTGTGACATCCGTGATAGTGCTCATCGACTGACACTGAATAAACAAAGTCGTATCGTTAGTGATACGCTGTTTAAAGAGGATAGGCAGGCGGTTCAGCGAATCTGGAATAATTTATTTGATTAATATATCCATGTCACCTCAATATGCTTTGTCAGGCGCTAGCTTGGATACCAGAGCAAGGCGTAACATGAGGTAATTGTTATTCACTTTTTGAGTGTTACAAAGCAGGGCTGGTTTTCGAGCTAGCGCCCCGTAGGGCAAGAAAAATAGCACCTATCTGCTTTGTTATAAAATATCGATGTAGAATCACTATACTTCTATTTTATGCCTCGCATCTCGGTGCTCTTTTTCTTGCTGACTTTGCATCTTGAAGTATCATGGGTATAAAGAGGGTTCACCCTCTGGACGCGTTTTAAAACGGCGATGCATCCACATATATTGTTCATCGGCTTCACCAATCATCATCTCTATTTGTTGATTGGTTGTTTTGGCATCGGCCTGTAAATCTTTGCTTGGAAAGTTTTCAAGTGCAGGATAAAAAACCAACTCATAGCCAGCGGTTCCCGGTAAACGTCTTAAAAAAGCAGGAATAACACAGCTGTTTTTTACCCGAGCAAGGGTGCTTGTTCCGGCAACCGTGTTAGCGTTTTCTACGTTAAAAAAGGGTGCAAAAACACTGCTTTTATGGCGACCATAATCATGGTCTGGGGCATACCAGAGAGATTCACCTTCTTTAAGTATGCGTATCATTCCTTTTAAATCCTTGCGATCTACCATGCCTTTTTGATTGCGCATTCTCCCCCAATGAAAATAGTAATCTAAAACGGGGTTTGAGTGCTTACGATATACGGCAAAGGTAGGATTGGTTAGCCCTAAGCCACGCCCACCCATCTCTAAGGTTAAAAAATGTGCACCTAAAAATATAATGCCTTTGCCATTTTGTTTGGCTTGTTGTAGATGTTCTAGTCCGCGTACTTTGAGGATGCTGCGGATACGCCAGCTTGGCCAAAACCATGCCATTGCCATTTCAAATAGCGCAATGCCTGCATTTTCAAAGTTATGCATCACTTTCTGTTCAACTTCTAAGGTGGAAAGATCAGGAAAGCATAATTCGATGTTGCGATGGGCAATTCGGCGTCGGCTCTTGGCAATATAATAGCCACAACGACCCAGTAGCTTGCCCATCAGTAGTAAGAGAGAAAAAGGCAGTAACGAGCTTAAAAATAGTGCCAAAATACCCATCCAAGTTAACCAGTAACGAGGGTGGCAGTAGCGTATTTTTAGTTTATTTGCATTCATAATCACTTTATCTTTTCTATAAGAGTCAAATATTCTAACTAATTATAACTTAAATGCCTATTTTCTTTACTATGGTTCTTGCGTCGTGATGACCGTTTGCTGTGCAATTTGTTGTAACTGCTGATACGATATTTTCAAACCGCTCTGTTCTGGCATCGGAAAATAATATAGCGGGCGTTTGTAACGGCTTAATTTAGGCGTTAAATAATCGTTTAATTGTTGATGTGACGGAAGCCTTTGTGCAGCGATGAAGGCGACTGGTTGTTGTCCGAAACTGGGATGTTCAAGGCTTACGACATGGGCCTGATTGATAGCGGGATGCTCAATTAACAGACGTTCAATTTCTTCGGGTTGGATATTTTCACCCGCGCAGATAAATTGGCGATCTTTGCGCCCGACTATTTGTAATAAACCATTATCTAATCTCCCTAAGTCTTTTGTTGCAAACCAACTTTCTGCTGCGATCAGAGGGGCATCGACGGCGTTGTTAAAATAGCCCATAAAGCGTGTTTTGCCACGTAGATAAATTTCACCTTCGACAATTTTTATCTGCGCATATTTAAGTATTTGTAACTCACTTGTATTGGTTGATGTTGCCACTTGCGAGCTCATCTCGGTTAAGCCATAGCTTAAGTGGTAGCAAAAACCGCGTTCAGCAGTTTGCTGTAGTAAGGCCTGTGAAAAAGCGCTACCACCGAGTAGCAAATGTTTAATCGCTAACGCTTGGTGTTGAAATTGGTCATGTTGTAATAGCTCATATAACTGTTTCGCGACCAGAGAAAGGTGAGTTATTTGCTTTTCTTTTAATAAATTAACCGATAATTTTTGCGTGTCGATTAAAAGGGTTGCACCCGCCATAATGGTGCGTATAACGGTGGCATACCCACTAATATGAAATAATGGTAAGGAGAGTAAATTGATATCGCCACGATTTAGCGATATCCGCTCCTGTGAGGCGATGGCACTATAAAAGTGATTACTAAAGCAGTGCATGGCCGCTTTAGGTGTTCCGCTACTACCGGAAGTAAAGATAATATTAACAGCTTTGCTGGCATCTAGCAGGTAGGGGGAAAGGCCGCTTACTGGTTCGCATCGACGGCTGAAATCTAAAGGCAAACTAGGATAACCAAGTGCAGAGTCGGTTTGTTGATGCCAGATAAATTCGCTAGCTAATAGATTGATGCGCGTCTCTATCTCCTGTCTGCTGAAGTGTGGGTTAATTGGGCTGAAAATAATGGCATGACGCAGGCAAGTGAGTTGTAATAAGAGTAACTGCAGCGAGTTGGTCGCGATACAAATTAAGCGATCTCCCGAGGTTAACCCTAGTTTGAATAACTGTTCTGATAAGTCGCAGATTTGTTGATCAAGTTGTGCGAATGTTAACTGCTGCTTGTCGCTAGTAATCGCTATCGCATCCGGCTGCATTATCGCTTGCATACGCACGGGACAATCGTTCATCGACTGGTCCATAGACACTCCAATGTTTCTATATCTGTCACTATTTGATTGCTCTTGGTTAACTGCTGCGCTTGAAAATATTTTAATGTATCTAGACCAAGGTTGATATCGACTCCCCGATAACGGTCGGCAAGGTGCGTTATTTGGCTCAAACCAAGCACCGACTCAAAGCTTGAGCTGAAGCTTACTTGTAAATGATGTTGTTTGGCAATCGCGATAAAATAGTCAATTCTCTGCCGTGTGCCAATTAACATCGGTTTTAACACGAACGCCTTAATCGCCGGGTGGTGTTGATAGACAAAATCTTTATCTTGTAAACTTTCATCAAGTGCTAAGAAAAACCGATGGCGCTGCGCGAGTCTAATATTATGTAGGTGCGAGGCCGTAGGCTCTTCAATATAATCTAATTGTTCAATCTCTATTTGACTAAAAAAATCATCGGCTTGTTGAAAATCCCATGCCTGATTGGCATCGCAACGTATTTTTAAATGACGATTTAAACGGGCTAATTGATTAAAGAGTTGTACCTCGTCGCTAACCCTGTGGCGAGCGACCTTAAGTTTGATAAGGTTGGGTTTCTGTAATGCTAAATAGTGTTCGATCACTTGATCCGCACTACCCTGTATAAGCGGGATGCTCTCTGTGCAAGAGGCGACCCTTGAAAAAGGGGTGTAATTCAACGCATTTTCTAAGCCGAATTGCACACTGGGGTAACCATTTTGTAATTTATTTAAAGGGTGAGTTGCAGTGCTTAAATGCGCGATTATCTGATCCCTTGCCTCTACTAAGGTTTCCCTGCTAAAGCCTGCTAAAGGGGCTATTTCACCCAATCCGTAGCGCCCTTGTTCATCCTGCAGTTGCAGGATGAGACCACTTCGGTAGGTTAGCAGTTGCCCTTTAAAGTTAAGGGGGACTTTAAAGGGGAGTTGGTAAATAAATAGCTTCGCTTGGGCTATATGGTTCATAGAGATGGTTGGCTACTCTCGGTAATGCAGGGCAACGCGTGAGGTTAATTTAGTGATTAACTCATAGGCAATGGTACCAATATGTTGAGCCACCTCCGTTGCGGGTAAACCCTCTCCCCATAGTGTCACTTGATCGCCGACCTTATCCTTACAGGCTTGGCCTAAATCGACCGTCAGCATATCCATGGAGACGCGTCCGACAATCGGTACAATCCGGCCATTAATCAATACAGGAGTGCCTGCTGGTGCCATGCGTGGATAACCATCCCCATAGCCGATTGCAATAACGGCAATTGTGGTATCTTCTGCTGCCGTCCAATTTGCACCATAACCAACATGATCACCGGCCTTTAATTGTTTGAGCGCAATCACCCGTGATTTTAATGTCATGACGGGTTTTAATTGCTCTGTCTGTGCTGACTCTTCGGCAAAGGGAGAAACGCCATATAAAGCAATGCCGGGGCGAATAACCTCTGCATGGGCTTTTGGCCACGCCAGAATCGCAGCAGAATTTGCTAGTGATCGTAGGCCACCATTGCCTTCGATAAGTGTATTAGTTTGCCTATTAAAAAGGTCAATTTGTAGTTTGGTCATGGCATTATCTAGCTCATCGGAACAGCTAAAATGGGTCATGAGATTAATCGGTTTTTGCACATTGGGGCTGTTTTTTAACTGCTCATAGGCAAGGCTGAAAGCGTCCTTTGTGAAGCCTAATCTGTGCATTCCCGTATCGAGCTTTAACCAAGCGTGTATTGGTTTGTGTAAATTAGCTTTTAAGAGCGCTTGCACCTGTTCTGGCGAGTGGATGACGGTTTCTAAATTATGTTCGACAATCACCTCTAGATCATCATCTTCAAAAAAGCCTTCAAGCAATAAAATGGGTTTATCAATTCCAGCGTTACGCAATCTGATCGCCTCATTAAGGCGTGCAACACCAAAGGCATACACACCCGTTAAGGCTTGCGCTATTTTTACCATTCCATGACCATAGGCATCTGCTTTTATCACCGCCAGTATTTGGCTTTGCGGTGCTTTTTGCTGTAATACCTGTAAATTTGACCGTAAGGCCACAAGGTCAATGACTGCGTAGGTGCTATCCATTAATTTGCTCTATCTAAAAATGCTAATTGGTTATTCGTCATCATGGTAACTGGCTCCAGTATAATCATCAAAGCGCGAATAACGCCCTTGGAAGGTTAAACGCACTTTACCAATCGGTCCATTACGCTGTTTACCGATAATAATTTCAGCAATCCCTTTATCGTTACTGTCCTCGTGATAAACCTCATCGCGGTAGATGAACATAATTAAATCGGCGTCTTGCTCAATCGCCCCTGATTCACGTAAATCAGAGTTGATGGGGCGTTTATCGGCACGTTGTTCTAGACCACGGTTGAGCTGTGAAAGGGCGATAACGGGGCAGCGTAGCTCTTTTGCCAAGGCCTTTAGTGAGCGAGAAATTTCGGATATTTCTAATGTTCGGTTTTCACTTAATGAAGGAACGCGCATTAATTGTAGGTAATCGACCATGATCATACTGATGCCACCGTTATCCCGTGCAACGCGTCGCGCACGTGAACGTAATTCAGTTGGCGTTAGACCAGAACTATCATCGATAAACATTTTACCTTGGTTGAGCAGTATCGACATGGTCGATGAAAGCGATGCCCAATCATTTTCATCAAGTTGACCAGTACGAATTTTACCTTGGTCAATTCGACCTAAGGATGCCAACATACGATTCATGATTTGATCGGCGGGCATCTCTAAGGAAAAGATAAGTGTCGCTTTATCGGCATTGAGTGCAGAGTGCTCAGCTAAATTCATAGCAAAGGTTGTTTTACCCATAGATGGACGCGCCGCGACAATGATCAGATCGCCCGGTTGGAAACCTGTGGTCATTTTATCAAGGTCACTATAACCCGATGATAAACCAGTAATACCATCGCGAGGGTTTTTGCAGAGATCATCAATTTTAGCGACCGTTGCCTTTAAAATATCTTTTATGGCTTGCGGGCCTTCGCTTTTATCACTGCGCGCTTCGGCGATTTGAAAAATTTTTGTTTCCGCAAAGTCGAGTAGTTCGGAGCTATCTCGCCCCTCTGTTTCATAACCCGCTTCGGCAATCTCATTAGCGACACCAATTAACTCTCGAACGACGGCTCTTTCTCGGACAATGTCAGAGTAGTTATTGATATTGGCCGCACTGGGCGTGTTTTGTAATAGCTCGGCAAGATAGGCGATACCACCAACACCCTCTAACTCCTGTTTATTGTCAAGGTGCTCGGAAAGGGTTACTAAATCAACGGGAATATCTTCACTACTGAGTTTTTCAATAGTGGCAAAGATTTGGCGGTGAGCTCGATGATAAAAATCGCGCTCAACGACACGCTCTGCGACATCATTCCATGCTTCATTGTTAAGCAATAATCCACCGATAATTGCCTGCTCTGCTTCAAAGGAGTGCGGAACGCTTTTTATGGAGGAGGTGGTTTTATTTTTATTAGCGAAATCGCGTGGTTTATCTGCCATGGTTAGATCCTAGGTTTTTCAACAATATCTATAAAAAGAGGATTTCAATCCAAATGTAGGCACATAAAAAAAGTGCAATAAAGACCGTCGCGGAGGCCATATCTTTGGCTCGCCCAGACAGTTCATGGTGGTCAGTGCCAATTCGGTCAACGACAGCTTCTATGGCTGAATTGAAAATTTCAAAAATGACAATGATAACCACACTGGTGATCATCAACAGGCGTTCCATCTGTGTTACGTCCAAATAACAGGCAAGGGGAATTAAAATAGCGGCTAATAGTAACTCTTGGCGAAATGCAGCCTCATGTTTAAAGGCACTTTTTAACCCTTTTATTGAGTAGCCACTCGCTAGAATAATGCGTTTTAGCCCAGTATTTTTATGTTTCAAAATGGTAACCTGTTGATCATGTTATAAGGGCTGTTACTTTAGCAAAAGGTAGCACTAAGGTCACTTGTTGATTTACTCATGATGAAAGCAAATATTGTTGTGCTATCGGTTGGTTTCGCTTCTACTGATTAACGCATCTCAAACAACTCTTCATGAAAATGGTGAAGATCATAATTTAAGGTTTTTAGATCACATTTGAGTGCGTGGGAGAATTTAGTGGGCCCACAAAACCAAATTTTGTATTGAGTAATATTGCCCAACTCTTTATTTAATTGGGTAACAGTTAAAAATGGATCAAGTCTATTATTAATAACCTTTAGTGTGACGTTGGCTTGTGTCGCCTGTGCTTGCAGTGTGTGTAAAAAGTCGTTATCAGGTGTTTCAGTACAATAATAGAGTACCACTTTTTGATCGCTACTAATCTTTCCTCTCTCTTGTAAAATAGCCTTGAAAGCGGCGATACCAATGCCGCCTGCTATCCATAATTGCGGGCCAGCTTCTGCAAAATTAAAACAGCCGTAGGGGCCTTCGACCTTAACTTGTTGACCAACACTGACATGCTCTTTAAGTTTACTGGTGAAATCTCCCAATTCTTTAATTAAAAAAGAAAGTTTTCCCTGTTGATGGTCTGCCGATGCAATCGTAAAAGGGTGCGCCTCCTCACCGGGGAATTGAATAAATGCAAATTGTCCGCTTTTATGGCCATGCCAGTTGGGCGTCTGTAGTGTTAAATCCAGCACTTTATTGATGGCGTTATAAGTAGCGCTAACAATGGTGGCTGAATGTTGCTTACTTTTGCCTATTTGACCGAATAAACTCCAGAGAGCGGCGCATGACCCTAGAGTGATAAATGTCAATGCAATATAGGTGATAGGATAGGGCCAATAGGCATGTTTTATGAGGATCGCTGAATGAAAGGCAATCGCGAGAAAACAGATCGATATCAGACGGTGAGTTATTTTAAAGTTTTTGTATTTGATGGCGCTGAGTAGCGAGATTGCCACTAATATAACAAAGCCGTAGAAGCTATATTCACCGATTGATTCTGCGATCCCCCTAAGTGGTTTGATCAGGGAATATAAAGATTGCTCATTAAAAGGCCCATTGCCTTTTTCTGGCCGCGCTAATAGTTGCCATTGTACTAAATATTTGGGAATAATAGCTAATAACCAGTGCACGATGGCCATAGTGACTGAGGCTATACCAAGGTGTTTATGTAAGCGAAAAGATTTATCTAAACCATGGGTTTGACGTTCAATAAATCTTAAACGCATTGCTAGTAGCATAGCGATGCTCATTAAGGTGACAGAAATGAGCCCTGTGATTTGTATTAGTGCGCTGCGCAGTTGAAAGAAATTGTGATAGGGCAAGAAATCTGTTTCAGCTTGTAGCCAGAAACAAGTTAGAAAAATTAATAACAATACAAGAAAATAATAAAGCTTACGCATGTTCAATGTCCATTGTGGGTTTATATTAATTATAGCGCTGCAAACCACGCGTAGTGTCAAGCTATGTAAATATTGAGTAAAGATGCGTATCGGTTTGAGGTGGTCAACTATTCGCACATTGACTACATTATTGACCACTTTAATTACAACACCTTGTTACGCGGCTATGCTAAAGTGATGACAAATAATCGTTTTCTTAATTGTTAAGGTTAGGTTGTGTTTGCCAAAGGTTCATTTATTTCTCGTTTCATCAATAAATATTGGGTAACTAATCAGTATGTGCCGCTGCGGGTGGTCGATGAGTTGAAGTTGGATCTCAAGCGCCCCATTATTTATGTGCTCGCGCAGAATTGTGCCAATGATCTCTTGCGGCTACAGGCGAGTTGTTTACAAGCCGGGTTAGCAGACCCTTATCAATCTATTGATGTTAATGGGGAACGTATCAGTGCAATTGTCTTTATCGATGATTGGTATCTCTTTTCATCGCGCGCTGGACAGGCTAAAAATAGTGCGCAAGATGCTCCCTATTTAAGACAATATGAACAGCTATTAAGGCTTCATCAACAGGATCCTGACTTAGATATTCAATTAGTGCCAATCACGCTCTATTGGGGGCGGCATCCCGGTAAGCAGAACAAAAAATCTTGGCTAAATTCAGTCGATAAAGCGCACCTTGGTGCGTTGCATAAATCGCTAATTGTTTTAAAAAATGGCAAAGATCATTTCATACGTTTTAATCCGCCCATCTCAATGGCGGCACTTTGTC
This sequence comes from Psychromonas sp. MME1, assembly GCF_041080865.1. Classification (NCBI taxonomy): domain Bacteria; kingdom Pseudomonadati; phylum Pseudomonadota; class Gammaproteobacteria; order Alteromonadales; family Psychromonadaceae; genus Psychromonas; species Psychromonas sp. MME1. Next base: position 3,056,519 of record NZ_CP160906.1, read on the forward strand.
AGCGAGAAAAGTCTGCGCCACATTTTGCTGATAAATTAGCTAGAGTGGCAATGCGTTATTTTGCTCAGCAAAAACGCACCAGTGTCGGGCCGCGGTTAGCAAATCGGGATGCCATGATAAACGCTATTTTAGAGAATAAAAATATGCGCCGCGTGATCCAGCAAACCGCTCTGCTTGAGCAATGCAGTGAAGCGAAAGTGGCAGCGCAATGTCGACTCTATTTAAAGGAGATAAGTGCGCATTTTTCCTATACTTGGTTGCGCCTATTTAGAGGAATATTGAGTACATTCTGGAACCATATTTACCATGGTATTGAGGTGCATCATGCGCAAAATGTGCGCGATGCTTGCCAAAGTGGTGCTGAGATAATCTATATGCCATGCCATCGTAGCCATATGGATTATCTCCTGCTTTCATATATTTTATTCGAGCAGGGGCTAGTACCTCCCCATGTAGCGGCAGGAGTGAATCTTAACTTTTTTCCTGCGGGGGCTATTTTTAGGCGTTCTGGTGCCTTTTTTATACGTCGCTCCTTTAAAGGTCAGCCTCTTTATGGAGAGGTCTTTAAATCCTATTTTGCGATGTTATTTAAACAGGGCTATCCCATCGAGTTTTTTACCGAGGGGGGACGTAGCCGTACTGGGCGTTTATTGCCTGCAAAAAAGGGACTGTTAGCGATTGCTTTGCAAACCTATGTTAATCAACCAAAACGCAATGTCTGTATCGTTCCTGTGTATATCGGATATGATCATATCATGGAAGTGAATACTTACAATAAAGAGCTTTTAGGGGCGCGAAAACGGACAGAGAGTCTATTGCAAATAATAAAAAGCATCAAAAATCTAAGCAACTTTGGGCGCGTTTTTGTTAATTTCGGAGAACCAATAAACCTTAAACAATGTTTAGATGAAAGCGTCCCAAATTGGCAACGTTCAGGCTTAACGACAGCGCAATTGACGGGACAAGTTGCTCATGTTGCGGATCGGGTGATGGTTGCGATCAATGCTGCGGCAGCGGTTAATGGTCTGCCATTATGTGCACTACTTTTGCTTGCCAATAAAACGTTATCAGTGCCCAAGGCGGTATTTCTTCACTATATTAGTGTGCATCAGCATTTGTTAATGCTGTTTAAAAAAGAGAACAAGCAAATCACCCATGTAATGGGAAGTGCCAACCATATCTATCAACAAGCGTTAGCCCTAGGTAAATTTAGCGAACAGGGGGGGCTGGTTACTTGTTCACGCTCAGAAGCGGCAATGTTGAGTTATTATCGTAATAATATAGTGCACCTCTTTGCGCTCTCTAGTTTGTTGTGCCACTGTATTATTTTTTTGCAAAAACAGGGAAAGTGGATCAACGCGATGACGATAGCTGATGCGGGTAAAAACGTGATTCATCTTTTGCAGAATGAGTATTTTTTAGATAAGCGGCAACCTTGGAGTGAAATAGTAGAGAAGGGGCTAATTCAACTGCAAGGCATTGGCGTTGTCGCCTTAAAGGGAGATGATTATCAAATTGAAGATGATAAATTGCTGCGCTTACTAGCCAATCACTTGCAAGAGACCTTTTTACGTTATCAACAATGTTTACGGCAGCTGTTATCCTTATCGTCAAACTGGCAGAAGGTTGATGCTGATGATGTCGCTTTATCTTGCCAAGAAAGGTTACAGGGCATCAGTTTTGAGCCCTTTGATAAAAAATCGGTCGCACCATTTTTACAGACCTTACAAAAATGTTACCCTAAATTTATTAATCAACAGCAAGCGCAGGCGTTAATGGATTTTTTTAGCGCGAATGCAGGTGATGGGCAGTCTACTAATTGGCATCATTATGGTCTAGTAAAATGATGCAACGCTGTTATCTATTATTTTAACCAACAAGATAGTTATGCGGATTAGTATCTATTTACTGTGATAAAATAACGCGATTCATGAATAACAGGGAGTAATAACTATGTTGATGACGGGGCAAGAATTAGTCGCATCTTTACAAGGAAAAGTGCACGAAATTTCCGTAGATAAGCTGAACATCATTATCCAAGATGATCCGCAAACATTATTGATAGATATACGTGAAAAGCATGAAACGGATGTAGGTTATGCCCGTGATGCTATCTTAATACCCCGTGGCGTGTTAGAGATGCAACTTAATAACAACGCGATTATCAACGAACGAATCGCCTCGCTTACATTAACTGCTCTGCAGCCTATTTATTTAATTTGTCGCTCTGGCGCACGCTCAGTATTGGCCGCTCATTCACTACAGCAGATGGGGTTTAGCGATGTTTATTCGGTTGCTGGTGGTTTTTTGGCGTGGCAAGCGGCTAAGTACCCATGTGCAGTAGACAGCCAATAAATTGAGATGATGACCCCCTATAATATTTTAAAATGTGATTTGTCTTTTCAAGAGGAGATCAAGAAAAGCCGTTTTATTACCTATTTAGCTGCTGCTCAAGGGAAACAACAGGCGCTTGAATATCTGCAATCGATAAAAGAGCAACATAGAGAGGCGCGTCATCACTGTTGGGCTTATATTGGCGCGTCTCCTCAAAATAGCACGATCATGGGCTGTAGTGATGATGGTGAGCCCAAGGGCACAGCCGGTAAACCGATGTTGGCGGTTTTGCAGGGGTATAATGTCGGCGAAATCGTTGCAGTGGTGGTCCGTTATTCTGGGGGCATAAAGCTAGGGACGGGCGGTTTAGTGCGAGCCTACTCTAATGGCTTGCAACAATTAGGGATGCAGCTAGAGACAATTGAAAAGCGTTTTTATCAGCAATATCAAGTAGAGTGTGATTATGCTCAAATGGCAACTATTGAGAGTTTGCTAACCGCGGGTAGCGCTCGCATTGTTGAGATTAACTATTTACAATCGGTAAAGGCGATTATTGAAATTGATATACAATATGAGCAACAATTCATAGAGCAGTTGATTGCATTAACACAAGGAAAAGTTATGCCAGTAAAAATTATATCACCGCCAAATGCTATGAGAGAGTAGAGTGGCTTTTCGTTCTATTATTCGTATTGTCGGCATGTTGATTGCCCTGTTTAGTTTAACGATGTTACCACCTGTATTTGTCGCTTCATTATATGATGGCAAGGGTGGCGGTGATTTTCTTGCTGCATTTATTGTTACGCTATTGATTGGTCTTTTGTTATGGGCTCCCAATAGAGGTTGGAAAAAAGAGCTAAAAGTACGAGAAGGCTTTGTTATTGTTGTGCTTTTTTGGGCTACGCTAGGCAGTGTTGGGGCGATTCCATTTTTAATGAGTTCGAGCATTGATATGAACATGGCCGCCGCCTTTTTTGAGTCCTTTTCAGGCTTAACAACGACCGGGGCGACGGTTATTGAAAATCTTGATGGGTTGCCTAAATCGATTATTTTTTATCGACAAATGCTGCAATGGTTTGGAGGCATGGGGATCATTGTCTTGGCTGTTGCCGTGTTACCGATGCTTGGCATTGGTGGTATGCAGCTATATCGTGCAGAAACACCGGGACCTGTTAAAGACTCAAAGATGACCCCGCGCATTGCTGAAACGGCGAAAGCGCTTTGGTATGTTTACCTCTGCTTAACGGTTGCTTGTATGTTGGCATTCTGGTTAGCGGGGATGAGTTTGTTTGATGCGTTGGGGCATAGTTTTTCAACGGTTTCTATTGGCGGTTTTTCTACCCATGATGCTAGCATTGGCTACTTCGATAGCCATTTAATTAATTTTATTACGGTGATCTTTTTACTTATTTCAGGCATTAACTACGCGTTACATTTTACCGCTTTCTCTGCTAAAAAATTCTCGCTCGATATCTACAGAGAGGATCCTGAAGTCCGCGCCTTTATCTTTATTCAAGTGCTCTTAACCACCATCTGTTTTACGATGTTAATGAATCATCATGTCTATGATTCCATTGAAACTGCCTTTTCACAGGCGCTATTTCAGGCCGTTTCTATCTCGACAACGGCGGGATTTACGACGACCTCTTTTGCTGATTGGCCTCTGTTTTTACCGGTGTTACTGGTTATTTCTAGCTTTATTGGTGGTTGTGCGGGGTCAACGGGCGGGGGGTTGAAAGTTATACGCGTATTATTACTTAATTTGCAGGGACTGCGTGAATTAAAACGATTAGTACACCCCAAAGCGGTCTACAAAATAAAAATTGGTGATAAGGCGTTGCCAGATCGCGTCGTGGAAGCTGTCTGGGGATTCTTCTCAACCTATGCATTGGTTTTTATTGTGTGTATGCTAGCCCTGCTCATGACTGGAATGGATGAACTAAGTTCTTTTTCTGCAACGGCTGCGATGCTGAATAATTTAGGGCCGGGGCTGGGGGTAGTCGCTCTTCATTTTAATGAAGTAGCTGACTCTTCTAAATGGATCATGATTTTAGCAATGCTCTTTGGGCGTTTAGAGATATTCACTTTGCTAGTCTTATTTACGCCCGTTTTTTGGAAAAATTAACAATGACGATGAAAACCCTTGTTTTATACTCATCGGTGGATGGGCAAACATTAAAAATAGTAAATCATATCAATACCTTGGTTGATGATGAATTTGTAATCATCAATATCGATAATAACCCCGAAATTGATTTTAGTCAGTATCATAAAGTGCTCATTGGTGCATCTATTCGTTATGGTAATTTGCGTAAAAATATAATCGATTTTGTTAACCAACATAAAGCACAATTAGATTTATTACCCAATGCCTTTTTTTTAGTCTGTTTAACGGCGCGTAAGCCTGAAAAAGCGACGCCTGCTAATAATACCTATATGATTAAATTCACCCAGCAGTCCCATTGGCAACCGCGTTTGAAGGGCGTTTTTGCAGGGGCGTTGCTCTATTCCCGTTATAATTGGTGGCAAACCCTGCTGATTCAATTGATTATGAAAATGACAGGTGGCAGCACCGATAAGCGCCAAGATATCGAATTAACTGACTGGGCAAAAGTAAAGGCGTTTAGTAAAGACTTTTCTGCTTTATAATCTGTTTTATACGCTATTTAATATGCACCTTACAAGCTTCATCGGCTCACTGTTTAGCATGTAGGTTTTTGCATTTTGTTGGCTAACGGGTATACAATACGCGCCCTTTAATGCTTCTTAACTAGGCTGAGTGATAGTGCAAATGCAAGCAGAGCCCACCATCTCGCAAATTTTATTTGATGTTTTTGGTTACAGTCAGTTTCGTGAAGGGCAGCAGGCGGTTATTGAACATCTCTGCAATGGTCAGGACGCCTTGGTGGTGATGCCTACGGGGGGGGTAAAAGTCTCTGTTTTCAAATACCCGCATTGGCACGAGAGGGTATCTGTTTTGTTATCTCGCCACTTATTTCATTAATGAAAGATCAAGTTGACACGCTGCGCGCCTGTGGGGTTACTGCTGCTTACCTAAACTCTAGCCTATCCTATAGCGAGCAAAATCAAATCATTAATGATATGCATCGTGGTCTGTTAAAGCTTGTTTATATCGCCCCTGAGCGCTTACTCCGTGCCGATTTTATGCAACGATTAGAGAACTTGCCGATTAATCTTTTTGCCATTGATGAGGCGCATTGTATCTCGCAATGGGGGCATGATTTTCGTCCTGAGTACGCTTTACTTGGTGAACTCAAGCAACGCTTTCCAACCATCCCTTTAGTCGCCTTAACGGCAACCGCAGACCATGCCACACAACGAGATATTTTGGCGCGCTTGCAATTGCATGATCCACTTGTCGCCATTCATAGCTTTGACCGTCCGAATATTGAGTACCTGTTAATTGAAAAGTATCGCCCCTTGGTACAGCTGTTTAACTACCTTGCAGAGCATAAAGATGAAAGCGGTATTATTTATTGTACCAGTCGCCGTAGAACCGAGGAGTTGACGCAAAAACTGCGTGAAAAAGGGTTTGTTGCTCGCTGTTATCATGCCGGGTTGGCGCTCGAGGAGCGGCAAAGTGTGCAGGAACAATTTATTAAAGATGGGGTGGATATTGTTGTTGCTACAGTCGCATTTGGGATGGGGATAGATAAACCCGATGTACGTTTTGTGGTGCACTATGAAATCCCCAAGAATATCGAATCCTATTATCAAGAGACTGGGCGAGCAGGAAGAGATGGTTTACCTGCGCAAGCGATGTTGTTCTACGATCCCGCCGATCCAGCACGGATCCGCAGTATGTTGGAAAAAAATGATAATGAGACGCAACTACGTGTTGAATTGCATAAACTCAACACCATGGTTGCCTTCGCAGAAGCGCAAACCTGCCGTCGTCAGGTGTTGCTTAATTATTTTGGTGAATATAGCCATAAGGCCTGTGGCAACTGTGATATCTGTTTAGATCCTCCAAAGAGTTATGATGCCACCGAAGATGCCCAAAAGGTGCTTTCCTGCGTCTACCGTACAGGGCAGCAGTTTGGTATGGGCTATATCGTCGAAGTCTTAAAGGGGGCGCAAACGGCGCGCGTGAAAAGTTTAGGTCATGATAAGTTATCCACCTTTGCCATCGGCAAAGAGCAGTCCGCCGAATATTGGTTAAGTGTGTTACGTCAACTTATCCATTGCGGTTTATTAATGCAAAATTTAACGCGTGGTTCCGCATTGCAATTGACCGCCGCTGCTCGACCTGTTTTAAGGTCAGAAGAAGCGCTATTTTTAGCGGTGCCGCGTTTGCAAATGGTTAAAGCTAAAAAGCGACGCAGTGCAATGTCAAATGTTGCAGACAACCGACTCTTTGCTCGTTTGCGGCAGTTGCGTAAACAGATAGCGGATCGCGAAGACCTGCCTCCCTATATTATTTTTAGTGACGTCTCATTGGCTGAGATGAGTGAAAACTTGCCAGTTAACGACCGAGAGTTTTTAAATATTAGTGGCGTTGGGCATATCAAATTAAAAAAATATGGTCGTGAATTTATGCAATTAATTAAAGAGTATTGTAGCGACTTATAATTTATAACTTATACTTGTTATTGATTAACAGGACTATTTCGAACAATAACGGCTATTTTACTTATACCAATTCCGGTAAGTATGTGATCTATATTTTGCGCAGGAAAAACAGCTTAATTCAAGGCGTAATTTGACGTAAATGGTTATTCCCTTTGCGAAAATTACAACGCAGCAGTAAGTTGTTTTAACCAGTAAAATAGATCAGCTATTTATCGAAATTGGTATTACCTGCTCATTTTTATATTTTCACTCACTTCTGCTATTTTTTATTCGCAGAAGGCGTTGTTTTTAAGGATGCAGATGTTACTCGATCAAATTGAAGTAGTTGGATTTCGTGGAATAAATCGTTTATCAATCAATGTTAAAGAGTTGAGTGCCTTTGTCGGTGAAAATAGCTGGGGTAAATCGAGCCTATTTGATGCCTTATCATTGATTTTTTGTGGTACGCGTAAGAGCTATAAATTTGTCCATTCAGACTTTCATCAATCGCCCGATCCCGATATCACCAGTAGTAAGCATATTCAGCTTGTTTTTGCCTTTAAAGAGCAGTGGCAAGGTGAAGCTCAATTACGCCAATATAGATCAATCAATGAACTCTGGAGCCCATCATCTCACGGTCTAAAATATATTTATATGCAAGTCGATGGTGAGCGTTCAGAGGTTGGAAATATTAAAACCTATCGTTATTTTTTAGATAATAACGGCCAGAAAAAAGTTTTTACAAAGGAGAAGTTAGCAGAATTAGTAAGCGAGTTTACCTCTTTTGTGCCGGTATTACGGATGGGCGGCGAGTTTTGCAAAATAGAAGAGGAAGAAGCACTTGAGATTAGCGGAAAGCGTGCATATTGTGAAGCGCGAATCAAGCGTATATTTAAACGTTTAACGGGTTCATCCCAGCAGCTATCTAAGGATGAAATAGCGCGTGGTTATGAAGCGTTAAACTATCTTTTTGACCACTATTTATTTAAGCGTTATGGTAATTTTCATACGCAAATGATAGAGACGGAACATGAAGTGCCTAGCCAGCGTCCTTTCTCATTTCAAGCGTTGACCCATTTTAACGAGCTGTTAAAGACGGGCAACAAAAATGATCGCGCCATGTTACTGCTACTTTTTGGTGAATTTCTTGAAGTGCGTGGCGAGCATTTGCTGCGTCGAGGGGCTAGTCCCATTTTGTTATTGGAGGAACCTGAGAATAGCTTACATCCGGTTAATTTAGCGATTACTTGGCGTTTTTTCTCGCTTTTACCAATGCAGAAATTAATCTCTACTAATTCCAGTCAATTACTCTCCTTTGTGCCATTGAGTCGTATCCAGCGGTTAGTACGTCATCCTGATTTAATACAAAGTTATTCACTGACAGTGGATCATTTTTCTATTAACGATTTACGGCGCATCGCCTTTCATGTGCGCATGAATCACCCACAAAGCCTTTTTGCTCGGGCATGGCTATTAGTGGAAGGAGAGACCGAGACTTGGCTTTTAACCGAACTAGCGCACTCTTGTGGCTATCAGTTAGTGGTCGAGGGGGTGCAAATGATTGAGTTTGCTCAATGTGGATTGACCCCTTTAATTAAGCTAGCTCAAGAGTTGCATATTGAGTGGCATGTGTTAACGGACGGTGATGCAGCTGGGCAAAAATATGCGGCACGAGTTCAAGAAATGCTTTTAGGTAAAGAGTTTTTATCAAATCGTTTATCTGTTGTGCCTGCTTTGGATATTGAACATCTGTTTTTTGAAAATGGTTTTGCCGATGTATACCTTGAAGCGGCTAATTACAGTGAAAAAGAGTTAGCCAAGTTGTCGGCAGCGAAAATCATTGAGAAGGCGGTGCACAAGTATTCAAAACCGGGGTTGGGGTTGGCGATTGCCAGTGCCGTTGAGCAACGGGGAGTCGATTCGATTCCTCCCCTCTTAAAGCGGCTATTTGCTCGTTTGGCCGGGTTAGCCCGATCGCAGTCTGGCTAAGATCACTTAGCTATAAGTTTATAGGTTAGTTGATGCGCTTGCCCGATAAACGTTAAGCTATCATCTTTAAGCTGCACTTCTGACCAATCTGTAAATACCGTTGTCACTTGTTGTTCAACCGTATTTTGTAAATCTAGACAGATTTTTCTGGTGCTGCCCATTGCCACTATTTTTGCCGTCTTTTCCTGTAGTTCGAATGTACCAAAAAAATTATTACAGGCTAAATTTCCCGTCGCTTTGCCATTTTTGGCAATGTTTAGGGTGCTAGTAATTGATTTATCTACAGCTTGCTTATCAATACTAACCAATTGCCATGTCTGTTGCAGTTCAGCGAGGCTAACCACTTTATCCGTTGGCGCGCTACAGGCGGCTAAAAACAGGGTAAATAGTGAGATAATCAGTCGTTTCTTCATTTATTGCTCCTCTTTTGTGGCTCTTTTTTGTGTTATACGTCTGACGCTTTTCACATTAGTTAATTTTTTGATTTGTCTCATCACGCGTGATAAATGAATGCGGTTAAGAACGCTTAAGGTTAAATTAATGGTATAGAAGTGATTCGGTAACTCTAGTGTTTGTATATCGAGGACATTGGCATTGTTTTTAGCAATAACATTAAACAGCTTGGCAAGTCCCGCTTTATGGTTAACCATGACAACCCTAAGGTCGGTTGAATACTCATATTGATTAATAAAGTTCATATCCCATTCAACGGAGATATATTTATCTAATTCATTTTTAAAACCACTGACATTATGGCACTGCTTAAGGTGAACCACTAAGCCTTTTCCATGGCTAGTATGCGCGACGATCGCATCGCCCGGTAGAGGTTTGCAGCAGTTTGCATAGGATACCATCATATTTTCAGTACCTAAAATTGCACTTTGTCGACTCACTTGTTTGAATTCAGATTCAGTGAGTTGATTGATATTACCACGCAATCTTCTTGCAATAACAATACTGAGTAACTGACCGCTGCCTATCTTGTGTAATAATGAGTCAAAATCTTCTAGATGGTGATCAGCCATTACTTTATCGATATTTTCTTGGCTTATATCCGTTAAGTTGGTTTTGTTTAATGCTTGTTTTAATAAACGGCGCCCCTCTGGGATGGTAAAGGATTTTGGCTGCTGTTTTAGGTATTGGCGAATACTATTACGTGCCTTATGGGTGGCAACAAAATTTAGCCAATTGGCGCTAGGGTTAGGCTGTTTACCGGTGATTATTTGGATGGTTTGACCGCTTTCTAATTTATCACTTAATAGCACAAACTCTTTATCCACCTTTGCGCTGACACAGCGATGTCCAATTTTGGTGTGTAAAGCATAGGCAAAATCGACAGGGGTTGCCTGCGCGGGTAGAACAATAATTTCTCCCTGTGGTGTTAATACATGGATTTCGTTTTTGCCTAGTTCTTGCTTAATGTTCTCTAACAATACTAACGGATTACTGGTTGTATCTTCTTGCTCTGTAATGCCTTGTAGCCAATTGCGGGTTTGTAATTGCGCTGTGATGTTGGAGTTGCCTTTACCCTCTTTATAACTCCAATGCGCAGCTATTCCTTGCTTGGCCACCTCGTCCATATCTTCTGTGCGAATTTGAATTTCAATATTAACACCATGATGGGTGACTAATGTCGTGTGTAAGGACTGGTAACTATTGGATTTAGGAATTGCGATGTAATCTTTAAAAAACTCTAACTTAGGTTGATAAAGGTGGTGCATTTGCCCTAATACGCGGTAACAAGTGTCCAGATCTTTTACAATAATACGAAAGGCGTAAACGTCCATTACATCGTGAAACTGACACCCTTTTTTATGCATTTTTTGATATAAGCTAAAGAGATGTTTCTCTCGCCCAATGACATTTGCTTGAATAGACATATTGGTTAATGTCGTCGATATTTCATCGCAAATACTCTGGATAAAATCCTTACGATTGCCTCGAGCTTGACTAATCGCCTTTTCTAAAACGCGATAACGAGCGGGATGTTGTGCTTTAAAGGCAAGCTTTTCCAATTCGTTTTTAAGGTGGTGGAGGCCGAGTCTATCCGCGATTGGGGTAAATATTTCAAAGGTTTCGCGGGCAATGCGTTGGCGTTTATCAAGACGTAAGGAGTCTAGCGTACGCATATTATGGACGCGATCCGCTATTTTTATCAGCATCACTCGGAAATCTTTAGACATCGCGATTAACATTTTGCGGATATTTTCGGCCTGTGCTTGCTCTCTATTTTCGAAGTTAACTTTATCAAGTTTGGTAACTCCTTCGACTAATTCTGCAACGCTCGGATTAAAGGCTTCGGAGAGCTCCTGATGAATGACGTCGGTATCTTCGAGCACATCATGCAGCAATGCTGCCGCAATGGCTTCGTGATCCAGTTTCATTGATGCAAGAATTTCTGCCACTGCGACCGGGTGAGTGATATAGGGTTCACCACTGGCGCGGGTAACACCTTCGTGCGCGTTGTCCGCAAACTCGTAGGCTCGTTCAATAAACCGACACTGCTCGGGAGACAGATAAGATTGAATGATGTCATTAAGAGTTTGAAAAATCGACATTTGCTACCTTTATTAACGGCTGTTATAGAGAAACAGAATAGCTCTAATAGTAAAGCCAGTTTGTTTGCTTGGGAAGTCTAAATATCGACTTAATTTGTTTATTCTGCCCATTTTTTTAATTGCGCGATTTCAGCCGCCCAAATATCAGGATTCGTTGTCTCTAAAACCATGGGGATATTATTAAAACGCACATCTTGCATAATGTATTTAAAACAGGGCCACCCTATTTCACCCGCCCCCAATGGCGCATGGCGGTCCACACGACTAGCGAGGGGAACTTTACTGTCGTTGATATGCATGGCACTTAAAAATTCAAAACCGACACAATCTGAAAATGCTTTAAAGGTTTCTTCACAGGCTTCGATGGTGCGGAGATCATAACCAGAAACAAAAGTATGACAGGTGTCGAGGCAGGTGCCGACACGTGATTTATCATCAACATGTTCAATGATAGTGGCAAGCTGTTCAAAACAGAAACCGAGATTAGTGCCCTGTCCGGCAGTATTTTCAATCACGGCTTTAACCGATGTCGTTTGTTGCAGGGCCCAATTAATCGATTCTGCCACACGTAGTAGGCAATCATGGCTGTCGATTTTATTAAGGTGGCTACCGGGATGAAAGTTGAGCATGGATAAACCGAGTTGTTGGCAGCGCTGTAATTCGTCTAAAAATGCGAGACGTGATTTTTGCAGTGGCTCAGCTTCTGGGTGTCCTAAATTAATAAGGTAGGAGTCATGGGGTAATATCTGGTCGCTACTGTAATTATAACGGCTGCATGCTGCTTTGAACTTACGAATTGTTTCCTCATCAAGCGGCTTAGCATTCCATTGACGTTGATTTTTGGTAAATAGTGCGAAGGCGGTTGCGCCTAAATTATGGGCATTTTTAGGGGCATTAAATACGCCACCAGCAGCGCTGACATGCGCCCCAATATATTTCATAGTTCATTTCCGATAGTAAATTATTGTTATTGAGCGGTTATTTTAGAAGATGAACGGGTGATTGTACAGTTAGGCGGTAAACGCAAAGCAACGTTAATCATCTTGCTTTGCGTATATTTAATTTGGCGGATTTATATTTATTTTTTTACAGCACCGTTGATACTGATAGTTGTTCCATCGACTATCGCTTGGCGTAAAAGCGGTCTGTCGATTGTGTCGATCAGCGCATCATTTTCTTCATCGTTTTTAAGGCTAACATCGGTTTGATCAACCATTCGTTCTGAGAGGATATTTTTATCCGTTGCTGTTTCCGGGCGTTGGTATTCGCCTTGTTTTTTACTTTCATTTTGCCTAGTCACTTCCTCTTTTTTAACGGCTAGAGGTGCGGCGGTTGTTTTTTCACTTGCTGAAATAGTGGCACTGATCGGTAATAGCGTCACTTCGTTTATCTCTGCTTGATAGGCCGGCTTGCTCTCTGAAAAATGGGTGATGCCATCTTTGTCTGTCCAAGTATAAATTTCTGCAGAGATAGCTGATGTCGTAAAAAATGAAACGGTTAATAATGTTAAAAGAGCGCGCATAGGGTAGACTCATAAAAATTAAGTGGTTGACATTGTATTTATTTTGTTCGCAATAACAATATAATTTTTTTAAAAAGGAGGCCAAAATCATGTCTTGTAGTGGCTGTAATAACCATTTCTTTAAAGAAAAGTTAGGCCGTTGTCGCAGTTGTATGCTACTTAATTTTGTGTTGTTGCTAAGTAGCGCGATAGGTTGGTATTTTTGCTATCAATCATCCCCATCGCAAGTGACAACTATTGCCCTATTATTTGCACTGATAGGCAGTGGAGTCTTAATGGTTTTACATCTTAGCGCCTATTTATATTATCAATTAATGGGGCAAGATTAAGGTTTGTAGATAGCGCCTAAAATAGCATTTTTATAGGCGCCAGTGACCTCTTTTAAGGCAATAGGAATTTCATACAAACGTTGTTCTGCAAGCCATGCAAAGGCAACTGCTTCAACAAACATTGGATCAATATTCAATATTTGTGTATCGAGAACGGTGTGGTCGGGTAGCAGCGCTTGTAAACGCTGCATTAATAACGGGTTAAGTGCACCGCCACCACAGACGTAAACCGCACAGGGACTGGTTTGTAATTTTATTTGTTCAGTAATCGTTATTGCACTGAATTCGAGTAATGTGCGTTGCACATCGTGAGGAGTGAAATAATGGGGTGTTAATGCATGCAGTTGCTGCTGCAACCAAGAGAGATTAAATTTTTCTCGCCCGGTGCTTTTGGGGGCAGCTTGGGCGAAATAGGGATCGCTTAATAATGGTGCTAGCAGTGCCGGGGCAACTTTTCCCTGTTGGGCAAATTTAGCATCTTTATCAAAGTGTTTATCATGATGTAGATTGATCCACGCATCCATCAACATATTGCCCGGGCCAGTATCATAGCCGAGTACCTTTGTATCTGAATGCAGTATGCTGATATTGGCAATCCCCCCAATGTTTAGAATGACGCGATTACAGCCCTGTTTGGCAAATAGTGCTTGATGAAAAGCGGGTACTAGTGGTGCACCTTGTCCACCATAGGCCATGTCCATGCGTCTAAAGTCTGCAACGCAGGTGATGCCCGTTCGTGCAGCAATGAGATTCGCGTCTCCAATTTGTTGGCTAAAGGGGAGTGGGCCTTGTGGACTGTGAAAAATAGTTTGCCCATGGCTACCTATTGCGCAGATTTGCTCTGCACGGATATGGCTATCTTTGAGTAATTGATTAACAGCCGTGGCACAGGCGATAGCAAATTGATGATCCACTTCGCCGAGGGTTTGTAAATCTACTTTTTTATCTTGGCAAATTTGTAACAATTGCAAACGCAGCGACGGCGGTAAATCAATGCAACAGGCGGCTATCTGCTTAAAGCCACAACGGTCGCGTTGTGCGATCACCACGTCAATACCATCTAAACTAGTGCCGGACATCAAACCGATGTAGTATTGACCAAGCGCTGATTCGGGCAAGCTTTGCATTGGCTTAAATGACTCTGGAAAACTGTTGTTGACGTGCTTTATTACGCAGGTAGATATCAAAGCACATACAAATATTGCGAATGAGCAAACGCCCCTTAGGTTCAACGGTAATTTCCTGTGCTGACACTGAAACCAGTTGATCATCAATAAAACACTGCAATAACTTAATATCTTCAGCAAAATAGTGCGCAAAATCTAACGCGAAGCTTTTCTCAATCGCAGAGATATCTAACTTAAAATTACAAATCAGCTTTTTGATCACTTCTCGGCGAATTAAATCATCTTGATTGAGGCTAACACCACGCCACTGTGCATGTCCTAATTCGTTAACTTGCTGATAATAATCGGCTAATTTTTTTTGATTCTGTGAATAGGTATGACCAATTTGGCTGATGGCCGAAACCCCCATGCCCAGTAAATCGGTATCCTCTTGCGTGGTATAACCTTGGAAATTTCGGTGTAAAACCCCTTGTTGCTGGGCAATGGCTAACTCGTCATTAGGTTTAGCAAAATGATCCATGCCAATGAATTGATAGCCTGATTGGGTTAAAAATTCAATGGTGTGTTGCAACATAGCTAATTTCTCAGCGGGCTTGGGCATATCATCTTCATTAATTTTACGCTGAGCGGCAAAAAGGGATGGCATATGTGCATAATTGAAAATGGATAAGCGAGCAGGATCGAGCTCGACCACTTTTTCTAGTGTATGGGCAAAACTTGCTTTATTTTGCAAGGGTAAACCATAGATCATATCGAGATTGGTTGATTGAAATCCCTGCGCTTTTGCGCGTGCTAATAGCTTGACGATAAAGGCTTCATCTTGTTCTCGGTTGACTGCCTTTTGTACTGCTTTGTTAAAATCTTGAATACCTAAGCTAAGGCGATTAAAGCCTTCATTGGCAAGGTGATCGATGGTCGTCAATTCAATTTCGCGTGGGTCGACCTCAATGCTTAATTCAGCATTATCACTAAAATTAAAGTTATCACGTAGTAACGTCATTAAACGGCTAATTTGTGCCGGTAGTAAAAACGTCGGTGTGCCGCCACCCCAATGCAGTTGTGTCACGGTGCGTTCTGTAAAATGTTGCGCTTGATTTTTTATCTCAATTTCAAGGTGATCTAAGTATTTATCTGCTTTCTCTTGATGACGAGTGATCACTTTATTGCACCCACAAAAATAACAAATCTTGTGGCAGAATGGAATGTGAATATAGATGGAAAGAGGGCGCTTCGGGTAGCTCTGAGTCGCCTCAAGCATCTGTGAATAAGTAAAGCGCTCATCGAACTCAAGTGCCGTTGGATAGGAGGTATAACGAGGGCCGCTGTAGTTATACTTTTCGATGATAGCCTGATCCCAGAGAAGCTTTTCCATTATAATTTCCCGCTCTTATATTATTATTGTTTGTTAAACAGAAAAGGTCTTTAACTGTATTGCCTCTGCAACGATCGATTCTTCTAACTCATTTTCAAACACGTTGCGCTGCCTATCTAACATTTTCAGTTTTTTCCCGACTATTTTTTTACGTGCATCATGTGTTGGCATATCTTTAACTTTATTAAAAAGGGTCGATAAAGCGGGATATTCTTTTTCTATATCTATTTTATTATCAATATCTAATGTTTCTAGCAATACGGTTAAACGGATCGCGGCTTCTGAGAGATTACATTGCTTTTGTGTTGTGGCATGGGCAATCAGGCGGATGCTTTCACAAATATTAGCATTACGCTGCTGTCTTTTTAATTGCCTCTGTATCTGTTGCTGCTGTATCGCCTGTTGTTGGATCGCTTTTAATGTTTGTATTCTACGAGTGAGTACTCCTATATAAAAGGCCAAAGAGATAATGATAACAACGGCAATAATGGCCAATATAATCTTAAAATCCATCACTTACTCGTATTTATTTAAATTCATCTAATGCAGAGCTTGCATCTTCAAACTGTTGTAACAGATCTTCTTCGCCATCATCATCGAGCCAGCCGAGTTGCTGCATTAATTGTTGGTGACGTTGCGTTTGCTTATTAACCCACGATTGATCTACCTGTGATAGTGTTTCGCCATTATCAAGTTGTTCAAGCAAGTCGTTAAGGCGATCATCATTTTCAATTAATGCCAGTTCTTTCTCTGGTGATAGTTTCACGGGAGCTGCTGCTTTGACGACTTTTACCTGTGGTTTAAGAACCGGTTAATCTGTTGTTCGGGTTGTTTTTCTTCGATAAGCAGAGGGACTGCTTTTTGGCTGCCAATACGTTTATCATTTGCCGCTTGTCTAGCATTTTGCTGTTGCGTCTGTTTAGACTGCACCGCATTACGCGCGCCTGCCTTGTTACCTTTTAATTTCTCTTTGCGTTTACGCTCACGAGACTCTTTTGCCTGTGATGACGTTTCTTTGCGCTTGGGAGCTAATTTACTTTCTGAATTACCTGCATTGCGATTTTTTTTAGTACGAGACATGGTTGTTTACCTTCTATAAGAGCATGCTTATATATTGGGGGTTAATTAGCGCAGAATAGCAGATCTTAGATTTTTTAAAAAGCACAGATAAATGGCGTTTCTTAATTTGAAACGCCATGATTAATTTTGATAGCCTAATGTAGTGCCGATATGTACTTAGAAAGTAATTCAATATCGTTATCGGTGAGCTTAGCTGCAATATCACTCATCATTCCGTTCTGGTCATTATTACGTGCTTTGCTGCGGAAGCTTTCTAATTGTGCTTTTAAATAAGCAGGATATTGGCCTGATATTTTTGGAAATTTTGCCAGTGCAAGACCATTGCCGCGAGGCCCGTGACAGGCACTGCATGAAGGGATTCCGCGTTGTGGGTCACCGCCCATATAGAGATTGCGTCCGGGTTCAGCCAATTCTGCCGTGACGGTTTCAGGGGTCATGGTTTGCGTTTCAAAATAGGCTGAAATATCTTGCATATCTTGTTCTGATAATGGTGTAGACATTCCCATCATGATCGCGTTATTACGAATCCCCGTTTTGAATTCTTGCAGTTGTTTTGTTAAATAATCAGCATGTTGTCCTGCTAATTTAGGGTACATATCGGTCGGACTATTTCCATCTGTGCCATGACACGCAGCACAAGTCGCTGACTTAGTTTTACCCTCTTCAATATTTCCCTGTGCTTGTGTTGCGCCAGAGAAAGAAATTGTAATCATCAATGCCATTAATAATTTATTCATAACTATCCATTTTGTTCTTAATGTATGTACAATGTGGCTAAAATAAAACTTCTCTAGTTTACACAAATTTAATAAATTAACAATTTTGCTACACGGTAAAGCGAGGCATATCTTGGAATTTCCAAAAATACATTTTCAAAAAGCGCATTTTCTTATTAGTGCACCAGATATTCGTCATTTAGACAAGCATCTGCCAACGGAGAGCGGCATTGAAATTGCTTTTGCTGGACGGTCTAATGCCGGCAAATCTAGCGCACTAAATCGTTTAACGAGACAAAAAAACTTAGCGCGTACCAGTAAAACGCCTGGACGGACACAGTTAATCAATGTTTTTGAAGTTGATCCGGGTCAGCGCTTGGTTGATCTACCCGGTTATGGATTTGCAAAAGTTCCTCTGCAGATGAAGCTAAAATGGCAACGTTCATTAGGGGAGTACTTACAACAGCGCGAATCTTTAAAAGGGCTTGTTGTTTTGATGGATATTCGCCATCCCTTTAAAGATTTAGACCAGCAGCTTATTTACTGGGCTATTGATGCCGATATTCCGGTTTTAGTGTTATTGACCAAAGCAGATAAGTTAAAGCAGGGCGCGCGCAAGACAACGCTATTAAAGATGCGTGAAGAGGCATTGCGTTTTGAAGGTGAGGTGCAAGTTGAACTGTTTTCTTCATTAAGCGGTTTGGGTGTGGATACGTTGGAGAAAAAAATTGCTTCCTGGTACGCGGTAGACGCGTTGCAATCGCAAGTTCAGCAAGAGAGTGAAGAAAATAGTGCTCAGTAAAATTAATTGAGCACTATTGGTATTATACCCATGCATCATGGGTATATCTGTTGCTAAGCTTTTTGGGCTTGATAGGGAACATCTATTATAAAATGAGCACCTTCTGTTTCTGGAATATAGTGGATATCACCCTTTAACAATTGTTTAACAATATTGTAGACAATATGAGTACCTAGTCCACTTCCTCCCGCTCCACGTTTGGATGTCACAAAGGGCTCAAATATGCGATTTGCAATATCCTTTGGAATACCTTTTCCTGTATCTCGGTAATCAATCGTTAATAGATCATCGTGCTGTGTTACATCGATAAAAATTTCGCGTTTGCCATCCCAATCATCAAAGCCATGAATTAACGAATTAAGGATCAGATTAGAATAAATTTGCATGAAACTACCGGAAAAGCTGTAGATGGATAGCTCTTCAGGGCAATTCACATTAACCTGACAGCGACCTTGTTTTAGTTTGTGTTTTAATGAAGTCACCACTTGATGAATATTTTCATTTACTTTAAAGGAATAACAGGCTTCACTTGATTGGTCCACTGCTACCTGTTTAAAGCTGCGAACTAATTCTGCAGCACGGTTAAGATTGCTGTTTAGCAGGCGACCTGACTCTGATAAACGGTCGATAAAGTTATCTAAAAAGGATCGAGATAATGTATTGTTGTCGAGTTTTTGTTTTAAATCGTTGATTTCATCAAGTAGGAATGAAGCCGCTGTTACGCTGATCCCAATCGGCGTATTTATTTCGTGGGCAACGCCTGCAACTAAGCCACCTAAAGAGGCCATTTTTTCTGATTCAACTAATGTAAGCTGAGTATTTTTAAGCTGCTCTAAGGCTTTGTTAATCTGTTTGTTGCTTTCAGTGAGCGCTGCAGTACGAATATTTACTTTTTCTTCTAGCTTGTCATTTAGCTGTTTAATTTCTAGTTCTATTTTTTTCTGTGCGGTAATGTCATGCCCAAAACCAATTAAATATTTGATACTCATCCCCTCATAAAAGGCAGAAAAGGTCCACAGCAGTGTATTTGTCTCGCCCGTTTGATCATGCATGGGAATTTCAATGCTGTTAATGGTTTCATTGCGTTGTAGTTTTTTCAGGAGACTGTTTTTTTGTTCGTTCGTGGTAAATATATCTAGCCATCTCTTACCTATTAACTCCTCTTGGCTATAGCCTGTGATAATAACTGCAGCTGGATTGATGGTGGAAATTTTAAATTCTTGATCTAGACAGCAAATAATGGTGCTCGATGAGTTGATGACGGTGGCTGAAAAATCGCGTTCCTGCTGTAGTTCCTCAATGGCTACTTTTTTATCGGTAAACTCAGAAACAATGCGATTTTGCATTTTATTGAGTAAGAAGACTAATTCATCTAATTCATCGGAGGATCTTTCTGATGTTCGCCCATCGAGTTGTAATTCATTTTGATGAGTAGTGAGGTGAATATTACGTGTATAGAGTGCGATTTTATTAATGTGACGGATCACCATGTAATAGATAATTAATAAAATACAGATTGAAACGAGCATCGTTTTGATGGTTTGGGTGACTAATATGAGTACCGATTTGGCAATTAAGCGGTCATAAACTTTATTTAATGAAGCCGCTATAAATAAACGGCCTATTGTTTCATTTTGATAAACGAGGTCAAATGTATTTTGGATATCAAATTTATTTTTCTTTTCACCGAGCTCAATTAACGGGATTGCACTCTGACCAAGTACTTCATGCACACTAACATATTGCATATCAGAAAGTTGCATGATCCCTTCAAGTTGAATTTGAATTTGTTCTTCATCAAGGTTCCATAAACTGGCCGCAATTGGTTGTAAAAAGCTGGATTCTATCTGCGCAATACTCTCTTCTATCTTATTGACATCTTGTTTAAAATCCCATGTCAATTGTACCAAGGTGATAATAATGGCAAGGCTACTACTGCAAAGTAAGATATAAGCAAGCAGGCGAACAGATAAACTCCTTTTTATTTTTAACTGTTCGAAAATGAGAGGGAAATTATTTTTTTTCATTGTTATCCACAAAGAACCAAGTTAAACGACATAATAATCGTTAGTTTGCCATAGTGAATAGATTCTCACTAGACTTGCGTTGTTTAAATGTACTTTAATAATAAAAACATTGTAAAAAACTGTCCTTTAAATTTATTAAAGCGATCTCATCATACCTATTTGCATAATATTATGGTCATCGCTTGTTGAGGAAAAATAATAGAGAGCAAGGCGCATGATTGAGTAATAGCTGGCTATTACGATTGAATGCAACGCTGTTTTCTATTATTTTAACTAACAAGATAGATCAGATACTTATGTCGATTGGTATCAATTATCCATAGAGTTTTTATTTTACAGATATTGTTAAACTTTTTGCTGTTATGATTCTATTCTGTGATTTGGGTATAACATGTAACGGTTGTTTTTTTATCTTATCGCCCATATATCAGACATTAATCAACTTTTTAAATTAGAGAAGACTATGACTCAAGCAGAAATATCATCCATGACTAGAACATCTGATTTACCGCTATTCACACAAATTAACGTAGAGGAGATAGTCCCTGCGCTGCAAAAGGCAATTGCCGACAATAAAGCATTAATAGAAGAGAAATTGCGCACACTTACTCACTATACGTGGGATAACTTTGTCAATGTGCTTGATGAGGCAGATGATAATTTATCAAAATTCTGGTCACCTATTTCACATATGAATGCCGTAGTAAGCAATGATGCATTACGTAAACAACACGATGCATGTCTCCCTTTGTTTGCTGAATATGGCACCTATGTTGGCCAGCATCAAGGGTTGTATCAAGCGTACTTAAGTATTGCTAATAGCGACGAATTTATTCAATTAAAAACTGAACAGCAAAAAGTCATTAAGGATGCGCTGCGTGATTTTAAATTGGCAGGTATTGCACTCAGTGATGATAAAAAACAGCGTTATGGTGAGATTAAGCAGCAGTTGGCGCAGTTACAGTCACAATTTAGTAACAACGTAATGGATGCGACCTTAGCTTGGAGCAAATTAATTACCGATGTAGATATGTTAGCTGGATTGCCCGAAAGCGCATTAGCAGCCGCACAGCAAGCTGCACAGGAAAAAGGCAAAGAGGGTTATTTGCTGACTCTGGAATTCCCAAGCTACTTACCTGTTATGACCTATGCAAAAAATCGCGAGTTACGTGCAGAGGTATACCAAGCATTTTCTACGCGCGCATCGGATCAAGGTCCGAATGCTGGTGAGTTTGATAACAGCGATATTATTGAACAGTTATTGGCATTGCGTCATGAGCTTGCGTTGTTATTGGATTTTGCTGATTACGGTGAGTATAGCCTAGCGACAAAAATGGCTGAAAATCCAGAGCAGGTTATTGACTTCTTAACTCAGTTAGCTGAAAAATCATATCCTCAAGCACTCAATGAACGCGATCAAGTCTTGGCTTTTGCAAAGCAAATGGATGGCATTGAAGAGTTACAGGCATGGGACCTAAGTTATTACTCTGAGCTGTTAAAGCAGCATAAATATTCAATTTCAGATGAAGTTTTACGACCTTATTTTCCTGAAAACAGGGTGCTTGAAGGTCTTTTTGAGGTGGTCAAACGTTTATTCGGTTTAACGATTAAAGAGCGCATTGATGTAGACATTTGGCATAAAGATGTGCGCTTTTTTGATATCTATGATCAACAACAGGTGCACCTTGGTAGTTTTTATTTAGATCTCTACGCTCGTGAATTTAAACGTGGTGGCGCTTGGATGAATGATTGCCGGGTGCGCCGTCGTTTAGTTAATGGCGAGCTACAGCTACCCGTTGCTTACTTAACCTGTAATTTTAATAAACCCGTTGGTGGTAAAGAGGCGCTATTTACACATAACGAAGTGATCACGCTATTTCATGAATTTGGTCATGGTTTACATCACATGCTCAGTAAAATTGAATCTGCGGGCGTATCTGGTATCAACGGCGTGCCTTGGGATGCGGTTGAATTACCTAGTCAGTTTTTAGAAAATTGGTGTTGGCAACCACAGGCTTTAGCCTTTATTTCAGGTCACGTTGAAACGGGTGAAACGCTTCCTAAAGCACTGCTTGAGAAGATGTTGGCCAGTAAAAATTACAACAGCGCATTGATGATGTTACGTCAATTGGAATTCTCGCTCTTTGATTTTGTGTTACACCATCAATATATCCCAGAAAAAGGGGGGCAAATAGAGCAAGTTTTAGCCAATGTTCGTGAAAAAATAGCGGTGATCATTCCGCCTAAGTTTAACCGTTTTCAGCATAGCTTTAGCCATATTTTTGCCGGTGGTTATGCTGCAGGATATTATAGTTATAAATGGGCTGAAGTATTATCTGCCGATGCGTTTTCACGTTTTGAAGAGTTAGGTATTTTTAATGAACAAACCGGACAGGGGTTCATGCAAGCTATTCTTGAAAAAGGAGGAAGTGAAGAGCCGATGGTATTATTCAAGCACTTTATGGGGCGTGAACCGAATATAGACGCATTGCTGCGTCACTCGGGAATAGAATAAACAGGGGTAAAGGCTTGATGGTTTAATCGATCAAGCCGCTCTACTTTTTATACCAATTCCGGTAAGTATGTGATCTAGATTTTGCGCAGGAAAAACAGCTTAATTCAAGGCGTAATTTGATGTAAATGGTTATTCCCTTTGCGAAAATTACAACGCAGCAGTAAGTTGTTTTAACCAGTAAAATAGATCAGCTATTTATCAGAATTGGTATTACCACTCAATACCGGGCTGTGCTTTTACACCCGCCTTAAATGCGTGTTTTTCATTTAAGATTAAACTGTAAGTATCGACTGCGGCGATTAATTCTGGTGTTGGTCCACGGCCAGTTAAAATGACATTCATTTTTTCAGGGCGATTTTTTAATGCCAATAGCGTTGGTTCAATATCGAGATAGCGATATTTAAACATATAAGTAATTTCATCGAGAATAACCAGTTGATATTGCGGATCAGCTAATAGCTGCTCCGCCTTTTGCCATGCTCTTTTGGCACTGGCAATATCCTGTTGTTGGTTTTGTGTCTCCCAGGTAAAGCCATCACCCATGGCGTACCAATCCACATTTTTCTGTTGGCTGAAAAAAAGCTCTTCACCCGTTGACATTGCACCCTTTAAAAATTGTACCACGGCCACTTTATGACCATGACCAAGAGAGCGTGCTAACATGCCAAAGGCCGAGCTGCTTTTGCCTTTACCTGGCCCAGCCAGTAAAATAGTGACGCCTCGCTCTTCGTTGGCTGCCGCAATTTTCTGATCCTGTTTCTCTTTTACCGCTTGCATCTTTTTAAGATATTTATCATCACTCATTTATAACTACACCTTTTTTATAATAAAAAGCCTACTTAACATAGCCATGAACTAATGGCGATGTTAAGTAGGCTGATGAATTCGGAAAGGATTAACTATTTGCTGGTTTGCTACGCATTAAAATAGTGTAGCCGATAAGGCCTGAAATAATAGAGGCGATTAGTACTGCAACCTTGGCAATAATTTGTGATTCAGGATCAGAAAAGGCAAGGTCGGTAATAAATAGCGACATAGTAAAGCCCATCCCCGCTAGGAATCCGGCACCAATAACATGTGTCCAGGTTACGCCTTTAGGCAGTTGTCCCCAATTGAGTATCGTCAATAATTTAGTAAATATCAGTATACCTAAAGGCTTACCAACGATTAAACCTGCTGCGATACCGAGCACAATTGGATTTGATAACTGATCGAGCATGCTGCTATCGATGATAACACCTGCATTACCTAAGGCAAAAAATGGCACGATAATTAATGTTGATAATGGATGTAGGGCTTCCTCTTTAAGTTGTAAAGGATTCGCGGCTTGAAAACTTAATAACTTGATTTTTTTAAGGGATTGGATCGCATGTTTAGATAAGGTGTCATCTTTATGATGGCGCTCAGTTTCTAAATCTTGTAATAACTTTTTAGTTTGCGAGAGATAGCTATCCATCGATATTTCTCGGCGAGAAGGTATAGTGAATGCGACGGCCACGCCTGCCACTGTTGCATGAACACCTGAGGCTAAAAAGCTTATCCATACAATCGACAAACCGATTGTGTAGTAGAAAATAGGGCTACGTACACCAATACGATTTGCGATCCCTAAAATAATGATCCCGACTAAACCGACGAGTAATTCGTTAACGAATATTTGCTCGGTGTAAAAGGCGGCAATCACTAACACCGCCATTAAATCATCCCCGATAGCAAGGGCAGATAAAAACAGCTTTAAAGTTAATGGGACACGACTACCAACGATCGCTAATACACCCAGTGCAAAAGCAATATCGGTTGCCATTGGTACACCCCAACCATTAGCAGAAGGGAGACCTGCGTTGAAAAAGTAGTAGATGCCTGCAGGAAGAAGTACGCCGCCCACTGCTGCAAATAAAGGTAGCGCTGCTTTTTGAAAGCTAGAAAGCTCACCATCTAATAATTCTCGTTTGATCTCTAAGCCAATAAAAAAGAAGAAAATGGCCATTAAAAATTCATTGGCAATTTTATGCAGATTGATCGCGTGTACTTTATCACTGAAACCCGTTGATACTTCCCATAGGGTGTTGTGCCAAAAGTGATGATAATTCTGTGGTGCTATATTCGCCCAAAAAAGAGCGATAGAGGCCGCGATAACTAATAATACACCGCCAGTTATTGGACTATGTAACCAGTGCCATTTATGTGAACTCATTGATGCTCCTAAAAATAAAAAATGTTCTTTCTATGTAAAATAATAGATAGAAAAACAAAATCGTGAACTGCTTCTCATTTATAATCTACAAGGTTTTTTCTTAAAAAAGAAGCAAAATCGTGACATTTTAAGTCGTTATATTATTTTGCCTTGTAAAGTATTATAGTTATGTAATGCATTTTGGTGTTTTATACTCTTGCAATTTTGAGATGCAAAGTCAGCAAGAAAAGCGTGTCAGTGTGCTAGGCATAACGTTAAAGTATAGATATGTTATAGCAATAGAGATTGAACTGGGTATATTTGTTGTTTTTTTGAGCTCATCATTTGGAAATGCTATGAAAAAGTTAATATTGGGTATTGCTGCCATTTTTTTATTGCTTCTCACGGGCATCTACTGGGTCGGCGTTGTCGCGGAAAGAGAAACCGTGAAAATGTTTGCGTTGAAGCAGCAACCGGGCAGCGAAAGTAAGTTAATTCGTTACCATCGAGGTTTTTTTACGGCAACCTCTGAAAGTGAAGTGAAAATGGTCCTTGATGATGGTCAAGATATTGTATTTCATATTTTCAGCAGTATTCAGCACTACCCCTATAAGGCGTTGATAAAAAACAAGCTAGTGGTTAAAGATGAACTGTTAAATAATAAAGTGGTTAGTTACTTTGGTCGTGAAGATTGGTTGGTGTCAGAGGATGAAATTGACCTTTTTGGACAGTTAAGTGGTCGCTTAATGGTCCCTTCTGGACGTTTTGAGAGTACCTCCGAGCTGTTTTTAAGCCAACCATTACAGCTTGATTATCAGTTTAACCTAGACGATTATTCGGGCACGGTTGATGTGATATTAGAGGGGCTGGAGTCGCGCGGTCAAGATACAGGTGTTACGTTCAGTGAAGTTAAATTCCATTCTAATTTCAACCTATTAGAGAAAGATGATGAATATGAATACCTTGTGGAAATCGCTAAGATGACTGCTAAACAGGCGCATCGAGTGATTCGTGTTGAAGAGATTAAATGGCAAGGAAAGAGTTATCTGAGTGACAAGGGTGAAAATATAAATAGCGACAATGAATTGTCTATGGGACGCTATCAAATAGGGCAAGATAATTCACATTTATTTACCGATAGCCGTATAAAAATAAATGTAAAAGGTTTATCTGCTGCTGCCTTTGAGCGCTTAACTCATGACCGAGTCAGTGAGCAGGACATTGCGCGAACCCTTTCTGATCTATTTGCCTATGGGGTGCAGTTAACAATCGCAGACTTATCCTCGCAGACCCCGTGGGGAGCGATTGATGGTGGTTTAGATCTAACCTTGCAAGAGGGGGCTGTATTAACGGAAGTGCTAGGTAATCCCTTTATGCTATTAGATTATGTTACGGGATCTATAAATCTACAATTACCCGAAAAGATCTTGCAACAGAGTGACTTAAAGCCACTGCTACGAGCAGCTTTACAGGCAGGTTTCTTGCGAGAAGAGGGGCAATCACTGCATTTTCAGACGCAGTTGCAGCTAGGTGAATTAACCGTTAATGGCCATAATATTCCCCTCTAGCAGTTATTGGCCGCCATTAGGCGGCTAATGGCTTTAGCGTAAAAAAGGGTTCAACGCCTTCTCTTTTCCTATCGTTGTTGTTGGACCATGCCCTGGATAAACAATGGTTTCTGATGGCAGTGTGAGTAACTTTTCTTTGATGCCCGTAATCAGTTGGAATTGATTGCCACGTGGGAAATCAAAACGTCCAATACCGCCGTTAAAGAGGATATCACCAACAATGATCTGTCCACTTTGTTGATCTAATAGGGCGATATGACCGGGTGTATGTCCGGGTATGTGCAGGACTTTTAATTTGATATTACCGACTTCGACGAGGTCATTCTCTGCTAGCCATTGGTCGGGAGTGAAGCTAGCCGTATTGGGAAAACCGAAGCGCTGACTTTGTGCTTCTAATTGATCCAACCAGAAGGCATCTTCCTTTTGTGGGCCAATAACTGGAATATTAAGCGATTTAGCAACCGCTTGTGTGCCACCAACATGGTCTAAATGACCATGAGTTAAGATGACTTTGGTTACGGTCACGCCCTGTGCGGCTACAATATCCAAAATATGTTGTTGATCGCCTCCTGGGTCAACAATGGCAGCTTGCTTTGTCTCTTCACAAATCACCAAACTACAGTTTTGTTCATAGGGGGTAACGGGGATCACAATGATTTTCATAATTTATCACTCTAAATAGCACAAGCTTCTAAACTTGCTCTGTTTGTAAACGTTGTTTTTTATCTTCGACAGCTTTCGCTAAATGAATATGATTCATCACATGCACCATGGCTTTCGCTGATGATTCAATAATATCCGTCGATAAACCGATACCATGGAATTTCTGCCCATTATAAGTTGCCACAATATCCACTTGCCCAAGCGCATCTTCACCATCACCCTTTGAGCTGATGTGGTAATCTAACATGTGAATATCTAAATCAGAAATGCGCATCAAACACTGGTAAGCCGCATCGATTGGGCCATTGCCCGTCGCCGCTTCGATAACTTGTTTTTGATCGCCAATGGTCATTTTTACGGTGGCTGTCGCCGTTGCATCACTGCCAGATAAGACGCTAATATGGTTTAATTTGTAATATTCAGGCTCAATATTTACCTTACTGAAAAAGAGTAACGCTTCCAAGTCGTAGTCAAATACTTGTCCTTTTTTATCGGCAAGCGCTAAAAAGCTATTATATAGCTCTTCTAAATCATAATCGCTATCTCGATATCCAAGTGCCTGCATGCGATGTTGAATGACATGACGCCCAGAGCGTGAAGTTAAATTTAATTTATTGGTTAGCAAGCCAACACTCTCTGGGGTGATGATCTCATAGGTGTTTTGAGATTTTAGGACGCCATCTTGATGGATACCTGAAGAGTGTGCAAAGGCATTCGCCCCTACAATCGCTTTATTCGCTTGAATCGGCATATTACATAATTGGCTGACTAATTGGCTGGTACGTGAAATTTCAATGGGTTTAATATTGGTCGTTAAACCGAGTTTACTTTTACGTGTTGCTAAAATCATTGCCACTTCTTCAAGTGAACAGTTACCTGCACGTTCGCCAATGCCATTCATTGTACATTCAATTTGTCGAGCGCCTTTTTCTACGGCGGTAATCGAGTTGGCAACGGAGAGACCTAAATCATCGTGACAATGGACCGAGATAACTGCTTTATCAATGTTTGGTACGCGATTAAATAAGGTTTCAATGATCCCGCCAAACTCACTAGGAATAGTGTAGCCAACGGTATCGGGAATATTCACTGTCTTTGCGCCAGCATTGATTGCCGCTTCCACCATGCGGCATAAATTATCAATCGGTGTACGCCCTGCATCTTCACAGGAAAACTCAACATCATCGGTAAATTTTCGTGCATACTTTACTGCATTCACGGCCATCTCTAGGACATCATCAAAGGACCGTTTTAATTTGCTCTCTACGTGTATCGTTGAGGTAGAAATAAAAGTATGAATACGGAATGCTTCAGCGACGCTTAATGCTTGTGCGGCTGCATCGATATCCTTAGTAAGTGCGCGTGATAATGCACAAACGCGACTATTTTTGATCTCTTTGGCAATGGTTTGTACCGATTTAAAATCACCAGGTGAAGAGATCGGGAAACCGACTTCCATAATATCTACACCTAAACGTTCGAGAGCAAATGCAATTTGTAGTTTTTCTTTTACGGTAAGGCTCGCGCTTAATGCTTGTTCGCCATCGCGCAACGTCGTGTCAAAAATAAGAACTTGATTGGACATAGGAAATCTCTCTTGTTTAGCTGTAAAATTTATACGTAGGTATAAAAAAACCCGCGCAAGGCACGGGTTTTGGAGTTCTAATTGATCTTATTCAGACTCCCGCCACCCGCATGCATTGAGCATCAGCAGTATCGTTGGCAGGCGTAAAAATATCGTTTTCATCAATTAATCTCAAAATATTTATTTGTGCTTAAATTAATACCGTTTTTTAACAAATGCGTCAAGCAATAGTTGCCTTTATTGCTAGGTGGTTACATTGTTCATACAAATTGATAACATGGTAGCTAGGCATCTTACTCGTCAGTTTATTGAGTAAGGTTGCGAGTATTAATTGTTGCTAATTGAAAAGAGGGATTAATGAAGGATTATAAAAAGCCACAGCCTGAAGCGTTACGCGAGCAGTTAACGGAATTGCAATTTTCGGTTACTCAAGAAGAGGGCACAGAGCCACCATTTCGCAATAGTTACTGGGACCATCATGGAAAAGGAATTTATGTCGATATTGTTTCTGGCGAGCCATTATTTAGCTCCCTTGATAAATTCGATGCCCATTGTGGTTGGCCGAGTTTTAGTCAGCCATTGCCAAAAACGCATTTAATTGAAAAAGTCGACAATAAACTATTTTCTACCCGCACAGAAGTGCGTAGTTTGCATGCAGATTCTCATTTAGGGCATGTTTTTAATGATGGCCCCGCGCCGACAGGATTACGTTACTGTATTAACTCAGCCGCTTTACGTTTTATACCATTCGCTGAAATGGAGGAGCAAGGGTATCAAGATCTATTAGTTATTTTTGACCAATAATTGCAACCTGTTTTTCTTATTATAGATGGCAAACTTATCACGAACTTGCTGTGGCGATCTCTCTTTGGTTACAAGAGTAAAACCAAGCTTATTGTAAAAAGGGGTGAGATGGGTGTATGAAAAACAGTAAATGGGCTGCGTTTGTAATGCTAATACGAGCTTAAGTAATTGTGTTGCATAGCCTTGTCTTTGATAATCGTGATGACAAACTACGCCGGTTAATAATAAATAGCTATCAATCGGCACGACCTTGGCACTACAAATAATCTCTTTAAATTGTAAAACAAACACAGACTCATTGTTGCTGGCGACCCCTTTTTTATAAAATTGTTTATAAAAAAGGTTAACCCAAGGGTATTTAATTTTATCCACAATAACAAACTGTAATTCGCTTCTATCCACAGAAACTCCTTTATTTTTTGTTTCATCATATGAATCAGGTAAACTATTGCTATCAAAAATATAGGGCATCATTATGATTGAACGCAATACCTCTCTGAAGGCTTTTAACACCTTCGCTGTTGAAGCGCAAACGCAGACGCTATTTCATTTTTACAATAGTGGACAGGTCAATGAGTTATTATCGCTTGTTAAAGCAGCACAACAAAGCAACCAACCCATTTTAATTTTAGGCGCGGGTAGTAATATTTTGTTCTGTGATGATTTTGACGGTTTAGTCATTAAAGTCGAATTAAAAGGTATTGCGATTCGTGAATCTGAAGATGCCTATTACTTACAAGTCGCAGCCGGTGAAAATTGGCATCAATTAGTGAGTAACTGCATTGAGCAGGGGATCGATGGACTGGAAAATTTAGCGCTCATTCCCGGCGTGGTCGGTGCGGCACCCGTACAAAATATTGGTGCCTATGGCGTGGAGTTTAAAGATTTTTGTGAGTCTGTTGAATACCTTGATTTGGATTCTGGTGAGTTTATCACATTGTCAGCAGCGCAATGTCTATTTGCTTATCGTGATAGCATCTTTAAAAGCGCGGCAATGCACAATGCGTTGATCACCCAAGTCACGATGAAATTAAACAAAGCGTGGTATGCACATAGCCGTTATGGCGTTTTAAACGATTTAGATGCCAATACTCCAGTGACTGCAAAGCAGATTTTTCAGTCAGTTTGCGATGCGCGCAATCAAAAATTACCCGATCCTGAGTTACTAGGTAATGCTGGCAGTTTCTTTAAAAACCCCGTCGTCACTCAACAGCAAGCCAACCATTTACTCAGTATATATCCCGCCATGCCCCATTATCCACAAGCAAACGGAGAAGTGAAACTCGCTGCAGGGTGGTTGATTGAACAGGCCGGTTTGAAAGGAACGCAGGTAGGAGGGGCTGCCGTTCATCAGTTACAAGCATTAGTGCTTATTAATAAAGATAACGCATCGGCGCAGGATGTTATCCAGCTGGCGGAGTTGGTACGTGCAAAGGTTGAAGACTTATTCAATGTTAGTTTACAGCATGAGGTGCGTTTTATTGGTAAGCGGGGCGAGACAAATCTACAGCAGGTACTCAATCATGTCTGAGCTTAACGAGCAAGGTAATGCACTGCTAAAATTATTGGCCGATGGCGAGTTTCATTCTGGAGAAAAAATCGGTGCGTTATTGGGTGTTTCCCGCACATCCGTAAATAACTATATCAAGGCGCTACAAGAGATTGGCTTAGATATTTATAAAGTTACAGGAAAGGGCTATCGTAGTGCCGTGGCGATTGAATTGTTAGATGAGCAAAAAATCAAGCAGCTTAGCAATACGAATCATGTGCATGTCGAGCAGATTTTAGACTCGACGAATCAATGGCTGTTAGATCGTATTGACAAGATCGACAATGGACAAACGTGCATCAGTGAATATCAACTTGCCGGACGAGGCCGACGTGGACGCACTTGGGTATCTCCCTTTGCATCGCATCTCTATTTCTCTCTATATTGGCGCTTTGATGCCGGAATCGAAAAAATTTCGGGTCTCAGTTTGCTGGTGGGCATTGCAACCGTTAATGCCTTAGAGAAAATGGGTATACATGGCGTTAGTTTGAAATGGCCCAATGATCTCTATTATCAAGGCAAAAAATTAGCAGGCATCCTAATTGAGCTAAAGGCACAGGCTACCGCTGCTTGCCACTGTGTAATTGGGATTGGCATTAACGTGCGTATGCCTCCAGAGCAAGCCAAGCTGATTGATCAACCTTGGATCGATTTAACCAGCATAAGTGCGCAAGCAATCGATAGAGATCAGTTGAGTGCTACCCTGATCAATGAATTACAGCAGCTATTGAGTGATTATGAGCAAAGCGGCTTAACGCCCTATATTAAACGTTGGTTTGAGTTAGATTGTTTTTTAAACAAAAGTGTCAATTTACTTATTGGTGAACAGGTAAAAACGGGAATTTGTCGAGGAATTAACCCGAGTGGTGCCTTATTGTTAGAGCATAATGGAGAAATTGAACCTTTCATTGGTGGTGAAATATCATTACGTTTAGCGGATTAGGTGTCACTAAAGCCATCAAGCAAACAAAAAAACAGCAACTTGTTTTGTTTTTGAGCAATCAAACAATAAATTGCTTTTTTTCTTAATAAACACTTGCAAGGTGAAATCAATTTCTCTATTATTCGCACCACTTAGACGGCGCCGACTTAGCTCAGTCGGTAGAGCAACTGACTTGTAATCAGTAGGTCACCAGTTCGATTCCGGTAGTCGGCACCATTTAAGTCTAGGAGGGGTTCCCGAGTGGCCAAAGGGAGCAGATTGTAAATCTGCCGCGAAAGCTTCGATGGTTCGAATCCGTCCCCCTCCACCATATTTTCTCTCACTTGCCACAGTGAGTTTAGTAACTAACAATGCCGATGCATTGTTTTTTGCTATAAGATGCATCTTACGCGGGCATCGTATAATGGCTATTACCTCAGCCTTCCAAGCTGATGATGCGGGTTCGATTCCCGCTGCCCGCTCCAAGTTTTATTTGAAGATGGAACTTCCGATGTTCTCTATGTACCTAAAAACTCAGAAGATTTTACCAGCCGCGTGTTTGCTAAATACAATGTTCGTCAATATAATGATGTTTTTGCAATAGATAACTGGCGAAGCGAATTTGCAGGGCCGATGTTTAATGAACTTGATACGGTAGGATTGTATCAAGGGAAAGGTGCAGGCACCCCTAAACTTGGGGTTGGAGTTGATCTTATAGGGGATGCTAAGGGGATTGATTTAAGTCGATGGCAACAACAGGAGTTAGCTGTTGAAGGAACAATAAATACCTTTAGCCGTACGACTAGATATTCTGATGGTTCTACATTGCCATCGCAATGTATTTCCTATGATCTAAAAATAAACAACGTTGGCTCACCTACAACAGGCGAAAATGTGCGTATTAATTACAATTTTGGTCAGATGAAGTTGGGAATGCCTTCCCCGATTGAGTTAGTTATGCCCTGGAAATTTTAATGTTTAAAAAATTAATTACTTTTGTCTTTTGTTTGTTTTTACTCCCTGTTGCTATTGGGAGTGAAAGTGATGTGATAAAGCATATTGATAATCTTCTGAATGATTATCAAAAGAGAGATTGTGAGGGTTACTATGGCGAATGGTATGCACCAGATTATGCTGACTGTCAAAATCTTTATTTTGCGTTTAAAAACAGCATTGGAGTTTCGACAATACAGTGGGATTCACAGCAAAAAGCTAAATTGCTTGAGCGTCTGTGGCATTCTAATTCCGCTTTATTAGCAGAAAATAGATTATTTAGAACAAGGCTGGCAGCATCCATCGCTAAACTCCCTGAAGAGCAGAGGGGCTATCTTACAAATGAAGAGCTTGAAAAGTTGGCGTTTAAGCAACTTATGAATACACCAACCTATATTAGATACGATTCTATTTATATTTTGGGTGATTTGGGTAAAAGAAGCTATTTAGATGTTCTGATACGTCTAGCAATTGAAAACCAAGATGGCGCTGGTTCTGTAGCCGTTACATCAATCAATCGTATTATTCCTGATAGAAGAGAATTACGGCCGATCTTGTGGGATATTCGTGGTCAGACAAAAGATATAAAATTTTCAAAATGGCTTGATAAGTATATGAGCAAAAGAGGAGGCTGGCAAATGAAAGAGGCTGGACATCCATAAACTTTGACTTGTTTAAAAGCGAGCTCTACCTTTTAGTTATGCATGCATTTTGCATTGCTAGGAGGTAGTTATGACCCAGTCTCGCCAATCGCAAATTTCCCTTATCGACACCCCTTATTATCACTGTATTTCCCGCTGTGTTCGCCGTGCATTTTTGTGCGGTGAAGATAAATTTACTGGGCAGAGTTTCAGTCACCGTCGGCTGAAAAAGGATGGACATCCATAAACTTTGACTTGTTTAAAAGCGTGCTCTACCTTTTAGTTATGCATCGATTTTGCATTGCTAGGAGGTAGTTATGACCCAGTCGCGCCAATCGCAAATTTCCCTTATCGACACCCCTTATTATCACTGTATTTCCCGTTGCGTTCGCCGCGCGTTTTTGTGTGGTGAAGATAAACTTACCGGGCAGAGTTTCAGTCACCGCCGGCAATGGCTGGCGGAACGTATGCATTTTTTGACGGACGTGTTTAATATCAATATTTGCGCCTATGCGATTATGTCCAATCATTATCATTTAGTTTTACATGCCGATATTGATGAGAATCAAGCTCTTAGCGATGATGAAGTGTGCCTGCGCTGGTGTCAGCTATACCGAGCGCCACTATTGGTCGATAGGTGGATAAAACAGCAATTGAAGACACAGGCAGAAAAAGACGTTGCTTTGCAGATAATTAATAACTGGCGTATGCGATTAGTTGATATCTCTTGGTTTATGCGTTGCTTGAATGAGTTTATAGCGCGTAAAGCCAATAAAGAGGATAAATGTAAAGGTAGATTCTGGGAAGGACGTTTTAAATCACAAGCCCTATTAGATGAAGAAGCTTTGCTCGCGTGTATGGCTTATGTGGATTTAAATCCAGTGCGTGCCAAAATGGCTGATAGCGTGGAAGCGTCAGAATACACATCAGGTTATGAGCGTATTCATGGTGTTGCCAGTAATGGAGGCGTGAATGAAAATAATGTTGATAAAAAGCCGCTTTTCGGTTTTGTCGGTGATGAGCATCAGGCAAGCCCCAAAGGAATACCTTATTCCCTGATTGATTATCTTGAACTGCTAGACTGGACGGGGCGAATTCTCCGCGCAGATAAGCGTGGTGCTATTTATGCACAGCATCCGAGATTACTTAATATTCTTGGGCTGGAAGATGCTGCTTGGCTTGAGCTTGCCAGTGGTTTCGGTAAAAATTATCAGGGGGCAGTAGGCTCATTAGACGAGTTGGCCTTATTTGCTGACCATACTGGCAAATGTTGGATAGCCAAAAAAAATGCACTGCGCCGATGTTTGCATTAACAGCTCTGCTTTAATCAAGTAAGCACTTCAAAATCTACCTCATTAGCTGCAGCTAAGAGGATAACCTTCCTAAAATTTACCAAGTCCATCATCAATACGAACTATTCAGTAATTATGTCGCTATATACCGTTTTTTAATGATTGAGTCTTGGGGCACAGTTTGTGGTTTTGCTCTTTCCTTCTCTTGTTGAGTGATTTGGATGTTTACTAGTTGCTTACACCGTACGCTGTGAGATATTAACATTTTGATATTAAAGGGTTTTGTACTTCCGCCATTCCTGGCTGAGGTTAAGTAAAAACAATTTCTATGCTATTCATGTGTTTAAATCAATAAGTTTAACTATAAATCAGCCCCTATTGACTTTGTGTTACACGTCTCGCAAACAAAAATAAATGGTAGAAAAATAGTCCTACAAACAAAAATTAAAAATCAAAATATCTTTTTTTCAATAAGATAGGCGTGTAAAATCTTTGGATTTTATAATGTTCATTTGTTGTCTGGGGCTAGGCCCCCTTTCTCTGTTTACAATACTTTTCAATTTAAAAATCAAGGATGATGTATGACTGCATTAATTGTTAATGAAGGCTTAGGTTTGTTCAACCCCTCTTATGTTGGCGGGCAAGCAAGCATTGGCCAAGGCGATATAAAAAATTATGTTAATGCAGCGACAGGTAACTTGGTTCTTAATGACCGTGATGAAATATTGGTCGGGCGTGGCGTCGATATTGTTGCTGAGCAAACCTACAACAGTCTAGGTGAGTGGAACGATAGCGACCAAAATGGCTGGCGTTTCGGTTTTGAGCGCACGGTTAAATTAGTCGGCTCACTTAATAGCAGCGGAAGCAGTATTATCCGTACGCTTGGAGATGGTCATGAAGTGACCTATGCCTATATCGGCAGCGGTCAATATGAAAGCCGTAATGGTGAAGGCAATTTTGACCGCATCTGGAAATCGGGCGCGAATTATATCTGGAAAAATCAAAGCTCTGGCGCATCCGATACATACAATAGTGCTGGTTATCTCATTAGTTCGGCGGATAAAGACGGCAACACCCGTAGTTACAGTTATAGCGGAATCAAGCTCACTGAAATCAAATTTGGCAATAACGAAAAGATGTTGTTTGATTACCATAGCAGTGGTTATGGTAGTGGTAAATTAGCAAGTTTAAAAACCTATGCCAATGGCGTGACCTCAACTGAGGTTTATTATAATTACGATAGTAGTCATCGTTTGTATCAGGTTAAAAGTGATTTAAGCTCAGATGATAACAGCATTAGTGATGGGCACGTTTACACCTCAACGTATCTTTATGATGGTGCCAGCCTCCGAGTGCGCGAAATTAGCCAAAGTGATGGTAGTAAAGTCAGTTTTACTTACCTGTATCATGATGGCAAATACAAGGTCCACACTGTTACCGATGGCACCGGGCATAAGCAGACTTACAGCTATGGCAGCAGTTACACCAGTGTCAGTGATGATTTGGGTAACAGTTGGCGTTATGATTTTGATAGTGAAAAACGGCTAGTAAAAACGACCAGTCCCAATGCAGACGGGCAAGTGATGGTCACGCAGTTTCAGTATGATGCGAATGACAACATTATTAAATCCATTGATGCAAATGGTAAGACCACCAGTTTCACTTACGATGGAGTGGGTAATAAAACCAGCCAAATCGATCCGCTTGGCCATAAAACCGAGTGGCGCTATGTGGGTAAAAAGCTTGTCAGTGAAACGCATTATATTAATGCGAGCACTCCTGCTACTAACCGTTTCGTCTATGATGGAGTCGGGCATTTACGTTTTACTATTAGCGCCGAAGGGCGGGTCAGCGAGCAACGTTATAACAGTGTTGGTCAGCGTGTAGCTGCAATAACTTATAACGGCGGCCAATATCCGGCAGGTAGCTTAGCGGTGACTACGCAGTTGAGGCTGTAGAATTTCTCCAAAAAGACCGTTTTTACGTTGTTTTTCATTTAATGAAAATTGTATAAAAAATGTACTTGCATGCGCTGATCGGCTGTGATCTAATAGTTATTATTCGCTCAGAGTGAAACGTCATGGCTAATTACAAACCAGACCTATCTTGTCAAAGTAAATTCATCCCGATTGACTTTGCACAGCAAATTCTCCCCGGTACATTTGAGTACGCACTTTCCCATATCGTTGATAAGCACCTTGATTTAAGCACCTTTGATGATTGGTACAATAATGACAATGGCGGTGCAGCTGCTTATCCACCTTCTGTTATGCTAAAAATCATCTTGTTCGGTTACTCTCGTGGCCTTGTTAGTAGTCGCCGTATCGCAGACGCGTGTGAGCGTAATATCACCTTCATGAGTTTATCGGGTGATGTACAGCCACATTACACGTCAATCGCCAACTTTATCTCCAAAATGAAAGATAAAATCGAGCCGCTTTTTACCCAAGTCTTAATGATATGCGATAAAGAAGGGTTGATAGGTCGTCACATGTTTGCGATTGATGGTTGCAAGATAAGCAGCAATGCGAGTAAAGAGTGGAGTGGTACATTTGCAGAGCTTGAACGCAAACAACGCAAGTTGCAACGTGCTAGCCAACGCATTATTGCAAGACATCAGGCACAAGACGGTCTTAATGAAGATGAACGCCAACATGACCTAAAACAGAAACAAAAATTAGATGAAAGTGCCAATAAAATTAGTGCGTTCCTTGCGAGTAATAAAGAGAAAATAGGTAGTCGAAATAAACCAGTAAAAAGCAATATCACCGACCCAGATAGCGCCAAGATGACCACCAGTAAAGGGACGATTCAAGGTTATAACGGTATTGCTATCAATGATGATAAACACCAAATCATAGTGCAAGCGCAGGCATGGGGCTCGGTAGGTGAGCAGCAGACATTGAAGCCCGCGGTTAAGCAGTTGCAAGAACAACTTACGAAGCTAGGTACACCCGATACCTTTAAAGATGCCAAGTTCAGTGCTGACAGTGGTTTCCACAGTGAAGTGAACCTTGAGTTCATGGCCACGACAGGGTTAGATACTTATATAGCAGATACCGCATTTAGAAGCCGCAATCCTTTATTCCAAACCAGTCAAACCTATCAAACAGAACAAGAAAAACGGCGATTAAAACGCAGTAAAGGCAGAGCGCGACTATTTACTAGTCACGATTTTTACTTTGATGAAACGGTCTCAAGTTGCCGCTGCCCAGCAGGTAATGAAATGTGGTTAAGTGTTAAAAATGTTGAAACGGCAGGTCGGCAATACGTTCGTTTCTCAGGTTATTTAAAGGATTGCCGGGCCTGCGTACTACAAAAGCAATGCATGCGCAACGCGCCGACTAAACAAGGCAGACAAGTCCAGTTTGAAATCAATAAAAGCACCAAACCTATATCTTATAGCGATAAAATGCGGGTGAAAATAGACAGTAGCCCCGGACGGCGACAATACAGTAAACGGTTAGGTGCAATAGAGCCGGTATTTGGCAATATTACGGTCAATAAAGGGATGAATAAATTCACGCTGCGCGGGCAAGAGAAAGTGAATGCGCAATGGCAGATGTACTGTTTAGTGCATAATATTGAGAAGTTAAAAAACAGCCTGCATTAACCCAAGGGCGATGCCTTAACATCGAATACCCCCGCCTAATTAAGCCAATTCAGCGATATATCACTCAATTTAATCAGTCAGTTATTAAAAACAGAATATTTAATTGAATATCAATAAATTATGAATTATTGTGTTTTTTATTTAAAATAATCAGGCTGAAAATGAGAAATTCTACAGCCTCGTTATCTGAAGGTCAGCTTAATAGTTGGGTTGCCAGCCAAAATAAAATCCTGACCAGTCGCAGCGATTATGAATATGATGGTCGTGACCAATTAGTAAAGAGCAAAAATTTCAGTGCAGTCAATAGCAGTGGTGTCGGCATCATCAACAGCGCAATGGAAGAGAGTCGTTTTGCTTATGATGAGCATGGTAAGCTGCGTCAATCTATTACCGTCAAAGGCAACGCAACTTATATAACCAGTTATGCTTATGATGGCATGGGGCGTTTGCTTGCAACCACCAATCCTAAAACACAGGCCGTTTTTAGCAGTTATGCAGGCAATAAAATCACCACCACCTCTGCCGAAGGTAAGGTTAGTATACAAACCTTTGATGCTGCAGGTAAGTTAAGCAGCAGCACTGTGACAGGCGCTGGTAGCACTGCTACCAGTAAGTATGTATATGACAGCGCGGGGCGATTAAGTATGACTGAAAATGCGCTAGGGCAACGCAGTTATACATTTTATGATGCCGCGGGTCGGGTGAGTGGCAGTGTCGACGGCACAGGTGCGGTCACCGAAAACATATACAGTAAAACAGGGCAGTTAACGAAAACGCTTGCTTATGCGAATTTGGTCAATACATCGGGTTGGTTTAATGGCAGCGTGGTGGTTAAAGCCTCACTCGCACAAATTCGCCCTGCGCTGCATGGTAACGACAGAACAACACAATTTAATTATGATGATAGCGGTCGTTTGACCAGCTCTGTTGATGCATTGGGCATAGCTGCAATGACCAATTATGACGATGCATCACGGGTTACCGCACAAACTCAAGCCGGGGTAATTACGTGTTTCTTCTATGATAAAGATGGTTTGAAAACGGGTGTATTAGACGGTGAAAACAACCTAACTAAATTCACCTATAACGCCCAAGGGCAGTTGGTTGAGACCATTCGTTACTATAACAAAGGTGATACCAGCGGCACAGCAACGGCTAATACAAAAGACCAGCATAGCTACAACTACTATGATGGTGCTGGGCACTTGGTGGCAACGGTTGACCCAGAGGGTTATTTAACGGAATTTGTATTTGATAATAACAATAATAAAAAACGAGAAATCAATTATAAAACCCCAGCAACGGGTATCAATAGCGGTACCACGCTAA
Source organism: Psychromonas sp. MME1 (assembly GCF_041080865.1). NCBI lineage: Bacteria > Pseudomonadati > Pseudomonadota > Gammaproteobacteria > Alteromonadales > Psychromonadaceae > Psychromonas > Psychromonas sp. MME1. The sequence continues at coordinate 3,096,594 of NZ_CP160906.1, forward strand.
CAACTTTACGCACCAAAGGGGCTGTTGTTGTCTCTTACTCTGAACATTATTACAACAACCTTGGTCAGTTAGAAAAAACCATTAACGGCGAGGGCGTCAGTACAACTTATAGTTACAATAAAGATGGTCACCTCACTCAAGAAGTCAGTGGCTTAGTCGGCAGTGACACTAGCCACAGCCATACCATTAACTATGCGGTCAATCAATTAGGGCAAGTCACTCAAGTTTCGGGTGATACCAGCACAGCGAACTATACCTATGACTTGCTGGGCAGAAAATATTCCGATTCATTAAATCATATTACCTCTCAAAGCTATGATGCAGTGGGACGTGCAACAACCAGCGCCAATACGTTATATCAAACCATGAGCAATAATTACGATGCTTTTGGTAATGTCACCAGTGTTGTTGACGGCGCTCGTGTGGTGAATTTTTTAGCCGATAAAAATGGGCAAACACGTTATACACTCGATGCACTGGGTTATATTACAGAATTTAAATATGATGCAGCGGGGCATAAAACAGATGCAATCACCTATGCGCGCCAATTCCCCGTAGACAGTTTTACTTCAATTAGCAGTGTGAGTAGTTGGTTGGGCGCGGTACGGGCAGAAGACCGCCATACCCAATACGTATATAATAAAATTGGCCAGCTAACCAGCACCACGGATGCTGAAGGTAAAATAGAAATCTATGCTTACGATGCGTTAGGTAATAAAACCAGTTTCACAGACAAACGCGGTAATGTTTGGCAATACAGTTACGATAAAAATAGGCGCTTGCTGGAAGAAATAAGTCCTCAGGTAGGCGCTTATGTTGACTCTTTGGGATCACCCAGTAGTAATGGTAGCTACAAAACAGGCTCTGTGGTCACTAAATTTGCTTATAACCATCAGGGCGCGGTGACGGCGCGCACAGAGCTATTTAGAGATACCGCTAACGCCGAGCATGACGTCTTAACGACCTACTTTAGCTACGATATTATGGGGCGTCAGGTAAAAACTACCTTGCCAGGTTATTATCATGCTTCTACCGGGCTGGTAAACGGCAGCTCAGCAGGCGGCACTCAAACCACCAGTCAAACTATTTATAATGCCAGAGGGCAAGCGGTTGTCGGTATCGATGAGGCCGGTAATTCTAGCCATAAAGTTTATAATAAACAGGGGCAGTTGCGCTTCGAACTCGATAGCGAACGTTATGTAACTGAATATCAGTATGATGCCAAGGGCAATCAGATAAAAACGACCCGTTATAACAATCGCTTTAATATCAGTGGGTATGAAAACACAGAGCTGAGCGAAGCCGTTGTTATCAGCCGCTTAAGTAAAAATAGTAGTTTAGATCGCAGTATTACTAAAACTTATGATGAACTTGGGCGGGTCAGCAGCGTTAAACAAGATGCCATTAGCATATTTGACCCAATTCATTGGCGGTGGGATAGCCTAAGCCCTGAAACTCAATATGAATACAATCGGTTTGGCGAGGTGATAAAAGAGCATGTTAAAATCAATAGCCTTGATTGGGCTGATACCTACCACTTTTATAATAGTAATGGCCAAAAAACAGCAACGGTGGATGCAGGGCTGTATTTAACCACCTTTGCTTATAACAGCTTTGGCCTGCTTGAGACGCAAACTGAATATGCAGGAACAGTGAGCAGTATATCAACCTCAAGCTACGGCTCCCCCGCAGCAGGCAGTGCCACTATTGGTTATAATCGTATCACTACTTTTAGCTATGATGAGCTGGGCCGCAAAATATCAGAAAACCATTCCGGTCGTGTAACTCGCTTTGAATATGATGCCAAAGGTAATATTACCGCAACTGTGAATGCGGCAGGAGGTCGTGAAGAGAGTGAGTTTGATGGGTTAGATAGAGTGACGCGCGCATCTGGCGTCAGCCATCAAGTATTTAATGGCGGCGATCTATTTAACGGAGCTGCTAAGTATGATCGACAAGTCACCGACTTTAGTTATGACAGTCATGGTAATTTGAAAAAACAAAGCAATGTCTCGCTGAGTGGCCGAGAGGGTAACGTGGTTACGGATAATTATTATGATTATCGTAGTCGTAAAATTGGCATACGCAATGCGAATGGCAGTTTAGTCGAGATGGCATATAACCAAAAAGGGCAGGTGACTAAAGAGTCACGTCAAATATATAGTGGCTATAACTACTGGTCAAGTCTCTCTTTAACCAGCACTAAAACCTACACTTATGACAAAGTGGGGCAATTAGTATTATCAACCCACAATGGTCAAAGTGGTTATAGTGATGACAAGTACGAACGCGCTGCTTACAATGCCTTTGGTGAGGTGACAGAAAAAGGCAGTTATAACAGCAGTGCAAATACCGGCTGGCAGTTCACCTACAGTTATGATAAAGCAGGTAATCTAACTCGTGCTAAAGGTGCGGACAGTGTTTACACCTCCAACTATTACGATCTGCATGGTAGCCTTACTTATTCTAACAAAGGCGGACGTCAAACCTTTAATTACATGGATAAACTTGGGCATATTACTCGCCAGCAGCAGCCCAGGATAAACGGCGCCGTTCCCAATATCTACCAAACAAGCGATCGCTGGGGTAATGTTATTACCAGTAAAGATGCGCGTGGTTACTCGACTTATATGCGTTTTGACAAGTTTGATAAAATGACCCGTCAACAGTTGCCATCCACCACGGTGATGCGCAGTAATGGCTCGACTTACAGCCTTGCGCCAATCACCACTTATCAATACGACAGCTTAGGTAATTTAACAAACATAAGCGATGCTGGCGGTCACACGCAACAATGGTCTTACGACAGTGCAGGGTTAATGCAATGGTCTAAAGATCAAATAAATCGTTATACCTATTACCGTTATGATGCTTTTGGACAGCAAATAGGTAAAAAAGATGCCCTTGGGCGTGTTACTAAAACGACGTTTGATAATTTAGGACAAGTAACGCGACAGGGGTATATTAACAGCGCGGGCAGTTACAGCTGGGGCAGTAAATCCTATCAATATAATGCGTTGGGACAACGCATAGCCGATATCACCCTAAGTGGTACCAGTACAGCCGAAGCGGCAGGTTATGCGCTTTATAGCCAATATGATGCGCGAGGCAATGTTATCCGCACTCGCGACTTGGCTGGACGGGAAACCAGCAGTCATTATGATCATCAAGACAGAAAAATCTATAGTTATCGCGCTCACACGGGGGCGGTTGCTCAAATCTGGAGTTACGATGCTTACCACCTGAAAACCCACTCAGATATGGCGGGCGTGGTAACCAGCTACAGTTACAATGGCCTTGGGCAACTGAGCAATGAGAGTAAAGGTGGTATCAATAACAGTTACAGCTACTGGGAAAATGGCTGGTTAAGAAAAATCACCACCACAGGTATAGACAGTGGCTTTACCCAGTTAGCCACTGATATGGCCAGCTGGCAGTTTGCTAAGCTGGGCTCAACGCATCGCATAAGCAGTGCTTTTAGTGTCTCCAATCTGAGTCGTACTGAAAGCACTGAATATTATTATGATCTTAACGGTAATCGTAGCCAAGAGATAAGCAGCAGCGAACGCAGTTTCTCTATGAGTGCCGCAAAGGAGGTATATGTTACCTCGCAATATGGCTCCTCTTCTTGGCAATCTGATGGCGTTTTTCAGTCTGGGCTGAGTTACCATTATGCGCGAACGGTTAATAATAGTTACGATGCTCAGGGGCGTTTAACTCAGGTTACCTCTCCTCAAAGTATCTTTACACCCAAAGCATTGCTTGTGGCAGCGTCGGTAGCTTATGGCAGCTCTGTTCCGGAGCAATCTGTCAATGAAACATCTGGTTTAAAATCATTGGCTTATCATTATGATGAGCTGGGTAATCGTCGCCATATTAAGTCTGAAGTGTATAAGCTGGGCTCCAGCGGCATCGTTGAAACGAAAGATTTGTATTACACCTATGATTCGGCTAATCGCATGTTAATCAGCCAGGGGCGATTATATAATGGCACAATAGATATCGCTCAAGAAGGCGCGCATCAGATTTTGTATGATAATGCCGACCGGCGCATTCAAGATAGTTGGAAGGATGGTGACAAGTACCGCCATGAAACCTACAGTTATCAATATGATTCAGCGCGTGTGTTGGTGACTAAAGCAGTAGAAAATAGCAGTGAAACGAGTTTCAGCGGTTTGGCTGATCTCAGCAGCCGAGCTTATGATAGCCTTGGCAATTTAACCAGTGAAACACGTTATAACGACTATAACGATAAAAATAAGGGGGCGCGTGGGAGTTACCTTTCTAGCATGACCAATAGTTATGTTGGCTCTGAGCTTAGAAGTCAAACTAATTATGCGCGCAAAGATAATTTCACCACAACCAGCAGCACGTATGGTGGCACCTCCGTCACTTATAGTGGTTACTCTCAAGTCAAACAGGCGGCATTAAACTACACCTATGACAGTGCTGGGTTACAAAAAGGTAATACATTAACCGCTTATAAAGACACTGGCGCCACGTTGTACACAGATACTTATAGCATGGTGTACCAGTTAGGCAACAGTGCCCAGTTACTGGAAAACAATGTGAGCACGGCGCGAGATGGTTGGCGCTCGAGTAGTATTAAACAATATTATGATGCGCGTGGCGAACTGCTTTATGTGCGCGGCAGTAATAAAGGTGCAAAAGGTCACGACCGTTATATTGTTAATAACCGGGAAGGGCAAATATTATCCCGCCGAGACGGGGCTAAAATCCAAGATTATTATTACGCCAATGGCAATATGCTGGGAGAGACGGGCGACCTATCAGATACCAATTTTGATGCGAATTATAACAGTGTTGCCGATATGCAATCATCTGCGAGTACCTACACGGTACAAGGTGGAGACAGTTTAAAAAGTATCGCTCAACGTCTATGGGGCGATGCGAGTCTTTGGTATATGCTGGCAGACGCCAACGGCATAAGTGATGACGGTGCGTTAGCGGCAGGGCGCACATTAACCGTGCCGACAGTAAACAGCAATGTGCATAACAACGCCAGCACCTTTAAACCCTATAATGCCGCTGCGATTATAGGCGATACCACGCCCGAGGCGATAGCGCCGCCGTCCCCTTCTGGATGTGGTATGGTTGGTATGATCATAATGATTGTGGTGGCTATTGTGGTCACTATTTATACTGCGGGAGCGGCAACTGGCCTTGTAGCGACTGCGCTTAATAGTGCAGGTGTTGCCACCGGTGCGTCAACGGTTGGTGGTGCTGTGGCTGGCGCTATTGGTGGTGCTGTTGGTGGCGCTGCCGGCTCAATTGCCAGTCAGGCGGTGGGCAATATAACCGGTAATGTCGATGGTTTTGACTGGAAGCAGGTTGCACAAGGGGCTGCATTAGGGGCTGTCGCAGGAGGCATTAATGGTGGTCTCAATGGTGTTGATGCAAATGGAATTATGCAGCCAAAGACTAATCCTGATATAGGAACTATAGCCTTGAAGAGTGTGGGACGTACTGCGGGTAACTATCTGGTCAATAAGGCGATGAATAATGAGTCATTTAGCTGGCGTTCAATGGCAGCTGGAGTTGCGGGAGGGATGGCTAGTGAGAGTGGCTTGACCAATGTGAGTAATAGCAATATTTTCGTTAACAGTATCGCAGGCAGTACGGCCAGCATGTTAATTCGTCAGGGCTTTGGTGTGCAGGGGGAGTTTAACGCAGAGATGTTTGTGGCCGATGCGTTTGCCAATGCCTTGGGGAGTACCATGGCGGCGGGGATGAAATCTCGGGTGCAGGGGGGGGGGAGTAAGAATACCGCTGAGAAGAGCGCTGCAATAATCCAGAAAGAAGTTGGCCAATTAAAGGGTGAATATTTAGAGGTTTATAATCAGGCGATAGCAGCAAATGATTATGGGAAATCAGTCAGTCAAGCACAGGCGCTTGAATTAACATATATGGTAGATGTGAGGAAAAAGGTGGATATTATAACTACCCAACTTGATGAATTTTCTGATGTAACCAGTTCTGAATACGCTGCACTGCTTGCCGAACGTAATCTAGGAGTTGCCGCGCTGGTGGCAACTGATGTGTATTTTGATAAATCAATTAATCTATTACTACCTGCAAGTATTAAAGCATTAACCACTGATAGCCAACTTAACCTATTTGGCATAAAATCTAACCAGTTAAATACGAGTTCAGGTTACTATGCACGCGTCTATTCGGACGACTTTGCAAAGTCGCCTATTCTCGTTAATCGTGGCACTGAAATGGGATCTATCAGGGATTGGGCAACAAATGTCGGACAAGCAATGGGTTTTGAGGTTGATCAATATCAGGAAGCAATAGCGGTAGCGAAAACAATTTCTGGCACAACTGAAGGGGAAAATGTTAGATTTGTTGGTCATTCTTTAGGCGGTGGCTTGGCTTCAGCACAATCCATGGTAACTGGTCATTCTGCAATTACCTTTAATTCAGCAGGACTCAACCTGAAAACAGTTCAAGATTATGGGGTTAAATCGTTTGATAATGCATCAACACAGATTGAGTCATATGCATTAAATGGGGAAGTATTAACTTGGGTACAAGAATCAAGCTGGTTATCAGGTGTTGCACCAGATGCTATCGGGCACCGAAATCCTTTGTCGGTGCAGAATTTTAGTCATCAATCATCGCCATCAATGATCGATAAGCATGGCATGACTTATTTTGCTCAGGCCATGGGCTTTTAACTAAAAGTAATTATAGTGAGAGAAAATATGTTAAAGGAGTTAGTTAAGTTAAGTATGGCAAGGGGGTTTTTACTTTTGTCGTTGCTACTTATTTCAGGGTGTAAAGATATGGAAATTAAAGGTAAGACATACCAGCAAAGTTATACTGATCAACAAGTTGTGGCTTTGATAAAAGCGGCTTGCAGTGGCAATATAAAGAAGCTAGAGCAGTTAGTTAGCGCCGGTGCCGATGTTAATGCTATGGGTGAGCATGGATCAACACCTTTAATATGGGTAATGTTGGCTAAAAATTATCAGGGCGTTGAAGCTCTTCTTAAATTGGGTGCTAATCCGAATCAACGCTTTGACCAAGGTTATACCCCGATGTGGTTTGCTGCCGGCGGTGATGATATTAAGCTATTGAAATTGCTATTACAGTACGGAGGGGATGTTGATATATGGGCGGAAGGTAAAAGTCCGCTAGTCTTAGCCGCTCTGCAAGATCGCACTGCTCATTATGAATTACTCATAGAATATGGCGCTGATATCAATAGTGCTGATATAGTTGGGAATACATTGGCAACTTGGTATGAAGCGTTGGCTTATTATGAGAAACTGTTGGGGCTACTAGAAAGTGGTTATCATTATGATCTTGATTATCTTGCACGTCGAGTCGCCAATAGTCAGGTGTCTGAAACAGCGCCACAATGGCAATGGCGTAAAAAAGTGATCGGCAAGTTAAAACAGATGGGAGTAAGCTATCCGCCAGTCCTCTATACAGGACCTGAGCTTACTTATATGCGCTTAAAACCCAGTGAAAGAGTGCGTCTTGAACAGGCTGAAAGAGACGGTAAGTTACCGTCAACATCTAGAGGTCAAAAGAGGCTTGATGATGATCGTGAACTGGAAAAACAAGCCAACTATCAGGCTAAGCTTGAATATGATAAATTATTTGGGCAGCTTGAAAAAGGCTATTGTGAGAACACTGTTGAATTTGCTCTTTGGGTAGAAGATAACCCTGTGCCAATAAATACCCCGCAATGGCAATGGAGAAATAAAGTCATAGAAAAATTAAAAATAATGCGAGTGTATTACCCTCCTCGTAGAGCTAAAAAAATGCGTTTAACTGAAAAATATAGGGCAACATTAGAGCGCTTAGAAGCCGGAGGGAAACTGATGCCAGGATCAAATGCAGCTCAATTTTTAGCTAGAGATAGAGCATTACAAAGTACCGTAAAGTAGAAAAATAATGGGGCAGATCTTGCCTTTTAATAATAAAAGGCTGGACATCCATAAACTTTGACTTGTTTAAAAGCGTGCTTTACCTTTTAGTTATGCATCGATTTTGCATTGATAGGAGGTAGTTATGACTTAGTCTCGCCAATCGCAAATTTCTCTTATCGACACCCCTTATTATCACTGTATTTCCCGTGTGTTCGCCGCGCGTTTTTGTGCGGTGAAGATAAATTTACCGGGCAGAGTTTCAGTCACCGTCGGCAATGGCTGGCGGAGCGTATGCATTTTTTGGCGGACGTGTTTAATATCAACATCTGCGCTTATGCCATTATGTCCAATCATTATCATTTGGTTTTGTATGCCGATATCGATGAGAATCAAGCTCTTAGCGATGATGAAGTGTGCCTGCGCTGGTGTCAACTATACCGAGCGCCACTATTGGTCGATAAGAGAAAAGGCTAACATCAGACAAAGAATCGTTAACAACTCATACCGCTTTTATTTAGTGCATAAATCTGGCATCGTTCTTCATAGGTCAGTTGTTTATATGTTTTCATTGTTGCATCTCTTGCCGGAGCAAAAACGCTTAGCATATATTCAGCAGACCACTTTGTCTACCAATTCAAGTTATGCACTTATTATTTGAACCTAAGTAATAAAAGAAAGCCTTTAATAGCACAGAATGATACGTTGTAATAAGTAAATTTTAGAATCAGTTTGTATTAATTCACGATCAATAAACTGTAATAGACGCATTGGCCATTCTATTGCAGTCTTATCGGATTTAGTGTGTTGTTTGATAAGCAGAAAGAAACAATTGATTTGTAGAGTTATCGTCCTCTTCTTCTTGGACATTTTCCTCAGCTAAATTAACGTTTTTTTCCTTTGGTTGTTGGAAGGGAAACATATTGATCTTTCCGATTGAGTTTAATACATTTTTCATGTCATTATTAAGTGCTGTATTGTCTTTATTTAACTCAATGCCTTCCGCTAACAGTGATTTAGCTTTTTCTTCTTGATTATTGACGAGGTGAATTAAGGCTTGGGAAAAAATATAAATATAATCATTTTCTCCTTCTTGTTGAATCGTTTTCCATGACTCTTGTGCGTTGTCGTATTCTTCTGTTGCCATATATAACAGCCCTAATTGAAAATTAGCCGCAGTTAAAGTAGTACCTAATTCGATGGTCTTTTCCATATACTTTATAGCTTCTGAAAAAAGCCCGACTTGGGCGTATTCAGCGCCAAGAAGGAACAATCCTTGTTCGTGATCTGGTACGTTTTCAATTAGCTGCTTTAGGTAACCAATCGCTGTATCGTGACGCTCATTTTTATTGGCATCCAGCGCAAAATGAAATAATTCATCATTAGATAAATTTTGCATTAGCAATTCTCCATAAATAATATTTAAAATATACAGCACGATCTCATTGTTTTTATAAAAATTCAAGTTTTGCTTTCTATTTTCAGCAATTCTCGGCAATTTGGAACTTGCTAAAGGGGCGAAGTTATTTCTCAGCATTTTTACTTTCGTTAGTATTTTCTGGTACTTCGCATTGTGCGATAATCTGTTGATGAAAAATTCCAAGTATTTATTATTTTGGTTAAAAAATTTAGGAGTTTATTTGCCAACTTACACACTTTAAGCAAAGTCATCGTTTATGCATTCTTATTTAACATCATAATTCCCATCATGTGAATTAAAAAACTAAGGGCATTTGATGAGTATTTTCTTATTACTTTTCCGCTAGAGGATTTTTTTACTGGGGAAGTGCTCAATGTATTAAACTTTTCTAGTTTTTCAGCATGGCTTTCTCTATGGATTGCTTTAATTGACGCTTCATCTGGATGAATAAGCTCTAAGCGTACATGTCCTCTGCCGGTTGAACCTGTAGATTTCGCTCTCGCCCCCTTTCTCGTTCGAATATTTTTATAAGCGAGCTCCCACTCGTTAACTAATGAGCCTTCTTCGATAGTGTAAGTGATCACGCGCCAATTACTTTTGGGGATGATATTTTCAAATGCTTTTAAAAAGTATTCCAAGTCTTCTGGCCAATTGAAATTGATGCCTGATTGATTCATGCATTGGTTTTGTAATGCATGCTTTATCATATTGGTAATGTGCTCTTTATTTTCAGGAAATTCCGTGCGCATTTGGGTTGTTATCTTATCGAGAAAAGCGAGTTCTTTACTGCTTGGCGGCTTACCTTGAAGTAATGATGAAGGTCTTGAATGGCGAGGAGCAGGGTTACTTCTTTTGGTAATGAATGTTTGAATATAACTAGCGTTGTCTATCCAGTGATTAATCGTTTTAATGTTGATATTAAATTCAATTGCCGGTAACTCTGCAGCATAACCCTGTTCTATTTTCTTTAGAATATCGTAACAAAGCATGATACTTATTCGCTTTTTTTGAGCTTCTTTATGCTGTTTATCTTTAAATTCTGTTGCACCAAGCAACTGAGGCTCTAATCTATTTATCTTTAATTTTTTATTCAACTCCTCATGGCAGTGCGCTATTTGCACTGAATTTGAGTGTGTGGCTTGTAATTCGGAGAAATGACGGCGATTTGTTAAGCCAAAAGCTCGATTCTCTTGTGGGGTGATGCTATGCGTTGTTTTAGATAGTTTGTAGGCGACAATCCAATCAGAAAAATGAAAGTAATTACTAAAGCAGGTAACTGGTGTCGCGTGGCCATCAAAACGTGCAATGCCATAGTACTTGTTACGTAATGATTGGCCACAAATGAGTTGTGTGATTGCTTCGCTTTGTTCTTTTGAATAAGGTACTGCATTAGGCAGTAGGGCGTAGGCATCATCGATTTCGACCATTAGCTGTATCCGGCTAATGCAGCTATGTCTTAGGTGATGAAACACAAAAATATCTAGCTGTGAGAGATGGCGTAAGATGCCTGAAATTGTGCTTGAAACATAGAGCTCAGAAAAGGGCGTGTAAATGTCACTGCCTAATGTAAATGCAAGGTTGTTATCTGCCATTGATAATATTCGCTTGCGACTGATATACTCTCGAATGAGTTCATTTTCATTTTTGGTGAGTAATGGATACAGTGGTACTTTTCTTAAAGAGGCGGGTTTCTTATTGTTGCCAATTTTATTAGTGCGGATTTGCATCCAGCCAATCTCTGATTTTTCAATTTGATTGAGTGTTAATTTTCTTATTTCACCAATGCGCAGGTTGCAACGGAAGCTGATAATGGCAATACATTTTAATATGTCTTTATTGTCATCACTTAAATCGGTTAAGTTATTTATTTCCTCTAAGGTTGCACTGAAGAGCGCTTCATCTACAAAGCCTGCACGAGTGTGATTAGGTTGTTCTGCATTACTATTGATAGGTTCAAGTAAAGCTGGAAAGCCAAATTGTGATACGCAAAATGAATGTAAGTCGCTAATACGCTTTATTAGGCTTTGTTTAATTTTTTCAGTCGGTGCTTTTTCAATCAACTCTCTATATATTTCAGCTATCTGACTGTGCGACATATCTCGAATATTTTCACCTTCAAAAGCAAACAGCCATCGACGCGTTAATAATGAATGGTAGTTAGCAATTGTTTTTGGTTTACATGTTGTGGCTAGTTTATGAATAAACCAATGCAGTAGTGCTTTGGGAGCAGTTGGTAGAGGTAGCTGCGCAATGTTTAATAATGCTTTTTCGAGTGCTTTTTCCGAACGTTTTTGTTTTGGCTCTGCTTTCTTTAATGCTGCTTTTAATCGATGAAACAGATCGCTATTTGGACTTGAATGGTTACCGATAGAAGTTGGGCTGTTAGTAGATATACCATTGGCATCTATTTTGTTTGCATTTGGTTCAAATCTACCCTGAGCAACTAAAGTGGTATTGATTCTAGCTAGATTGCTCGATGGTAAAGAGTAGGATTTGGTTCGCCCAGATATATATTCAGAAAGTGCCTGATTAATGTTAACACCCTCAGTTCGCTCCACAATATAGGTCGCTACTCTGCTTAGTTTTTTTAATGAGTCAGGGAAATATTCTAGTTCCTTATCCATGCCCAATATAATTTGGTTATACAGGGCTAAGTGAGATGTAGGGGACTTCCAATTTAACTTGTCCAATGATTGCCACTGCTTGATCAGTCCTAGTGTGAAAGGGGATAAATAGCACTGGCTTTGCGTTGAACTATTCCCTTCCTCATCGTACACATTTGTATTAAACCCAGAGGCTTTATAGCTTAATGTGATTAAAGGTAAGCCACCCGCTTTAACGATGGTTAAAGGCGATGTAAGTCGTTTTGAGAAGGCAATAATCAGCGGGTAACTGCAATGGCCAGAATGGCACATGAAGGAAAGTAATAGTGCTTGAAAATGCTGTTCAATGGACCTTTTTGCTGGTGGTTGTTTAATAAAATCGTCATACCAGCCACGGTATTCCTGTTCAAATGCCCAAGCAGTGTGTAACCAGTTTATATTTTTAGTTTGTTTCTCTGGCTTAGCGGTAAATAAGTAAGCAGGGGCACTCACTTGCCAGTTATGTTTTTTGCGATAATTTTCAACGGTATTAACTGCGCGATTAAACGCTAATTTAAAGTCGCGAGATTCTCCAAATGTGTCACGTAGCCTTTCTTCCATTTTATCCCACTGTGGCAGAAACTCGGGTTGTTGAAGCGGACGTTCGACAGGTAGGAAATCATTCACGACTTTGCTTGCTCTTTCTAATACGCATCGTATCTCATCGTTTCTGTTTTTCCGTCTTGCCTTCGCGCCAATCTCATTAGACATACGCAACCTCCTTTACGCCGATTCTATTCAGTAAGTTCTCAATAAAGATTGATATCCCTCTTAAATCTTTAATGCCAATGCTACTGAATTGTGAGAAAGCCGTTTGGCTAATGCCTGTATGCCCCATCCAAGCATCCATTAGGTCAGGCGCTACTTTATGTTTATGTAAAAGTGTTCTCAATTGGTGGCGATGCCAATTAGGAGGGAGTGGAAAATAATCAAATTGTAAAATAATGGTGCTTGGTGTTGATTCATCAAATAGGTTATCAGGATCTTGAGTATTGCGATAAAAAAAGAGGTGTTCTCGACTATTTAATATTTTTTGATAACGCTTACTTAATTGAGGATCTATATTTTTAAAATAACGCGCAGCCTGTGACACAAACTCTAAGTATTGTTTAATTATTTTTAATGTAATAGGGGGGATAATAACAACGCGGCCAGATCCGATCGCTAATGAATCTTTATCTGAAATGTAATACTCACCTGAAAAAAGGTTTAAATCAGACTTTTTACCTAACCATCCCGTTACTGGTCGATAACCAGAAGATAGCCCTAAAACCATCTGCGAATATGATGTGATCAAATCATGGTGATCTTCTGTAAACCAATAGCTCTTGTTTGCTGCGCTTTTATTAAGACGTTCAATTAACTTATTCATTAAACTAGAAAGGATCTCATCAGATACATATAAAGCAGAGCCGATCTGTTTATTGTCGATCGCACCTTGCTTTTTGGTTTTTTTTTTCACGGAAATATAGGGGCGTGAAATTGAAATAGTTGGTGCTATGTTATAAATATAACGGACAAAATTATCAAAGGTATCGATCAGGTCTTCAATATTAATATGTGTATATGAAAGGGCTGGTAATTTTTGTACATCAGGATCAGATATTAGCTGTGTTAATACAGGATCAATGCCTACCTGTTTATGAAAATGGCTTAAAAACCCACTGATTTTATTTAACGTTAAATGTGTATGGTGTTGCTTATTAATTGTTGATAAAGCACCGGAAAGATCTTCTTTCGTTACTCTTCGTAAAAGCGTTGCATTTTTTAATGAAGAAGGAAAGGTAATATCAAAGTGTTGGCTGACATGGGGTAAATAAAGCGCGACTTCAGGGCGTTGTTTTTGAGATGGAATTACATGTTTTCTAGTGAGGGAGCTGTTCCCGTTTTTAATACTAAATTTGGTGTTAATAATTTGCGGTAGAGCATTCCCTAAAAATAGCATCAATATTAAGCAGTTAACGACTGGTTTTTGCTCTTCAGCTGCAGAGTAATAATGGGTTTCACAATAAGCTAATAATTGCTGTATCTCAAATTCAGTTGCTTGGTTTATGCTACAGGAAGCGGAAATTTTATTTTGGATGATATGGTCTGAAATAGCTTTTGCTTGTAACGCTTGAGCACCATAATGAGAGAGTGTGTGCTCAGAGGAAGCTTCCTTTATCGTTACAACAACAAACTCTTTAGTATTACCAATATTTTCTTCTTGTTGGTATTTCTCGGTCGCTTTTTTTTGGCTTGCAAGTACTTTAACCTCGATGTTATTTTCATCTTCCAATTCAGCATCTTCATAAATTGTTTCAACCATCGCGTGTTTACTCGTAAACTCTCGAGTACCACCGCTCTTTTCTATGCCTTGCTTACCTTCGGCGCAATTACTTAAGGGAGTATGATAGTGTGCTAATTGAGCATCGATTGCTTTAGTGAGCTTTTTCGATAAGTCACTGTTAGGTAAATCTTCTCGTGCAGTTTCAAAGTCACTAATTAGGCTTTGTAGATAGCGATTGCCGACTTTATTAAGCCTAGGCAAGTATGGAGTAAGGTTTTCTCTTTTCCCTTCTGCGTATAGCCTTATCTCATCGCAAGCTCTTTTAATTAAACCTTGAGTGCTTCCCATAAAAATCAATTTAATAGCGACAGAAAGCATCAATGCTTTGTATTGATCAAATTGCTCTAGGTTGTATGATTTTCTGATAGGCTCAGAAGCTAGCATTGCCGGTAAATAATACGTACCTAAATGATCTTTGCAGCGAATCAATAACGTTTTTTTTGTGCAGGGCGTACACTGTGAATATTCTCTTAGTTTTTCTTGTAGTAGGATATCTTCATCAAAACTTACCTTTAAAGTAGGAGAAAGAAGCTGAGTCAGTCGTTTTACTTCTTGTGAAATACAAGAGAGGGCATCTTTTTCGAATGAAGCAGGAAATAGCGTCATAAAGAATATTTCAATATTCTCTTTTTCAAATCTTGCTTTAACGTCATCTTCTGTCATTGATAATCCTCATTCATGTGATATCTTTTCAATTAGAAGTGCTAATATTGTTGAAAATCTAATTTAGGTGAAAAAATGATTAAGCGTAAAAAAGAAAATCTAGATTTATCGTGCCGTTGCTAGCTCTACTGCAATTGAAACGGGTGAGTCTATTCCTGAACTCGAGAAAAAGTTGAAAAATAAAGAAAGTAAATTTAATTGGCTGACTTTGGCGTAAGTACATCACCTATTAACCTTTCCATGTGTTGATAATCACCTGCAACACCCGCTTGAATCGCTTTAAAATAAAACGCTTTATGCTCGTCCCAAAGGTTGTAATTCAAAAGCGAAAAGCCTGCCTTATCTGCAATAACATCCAGTAATAATCGTGCAATCCTATCGTTACCTTCCCTAAAAGGATGGATCAAAATAAACTCTACATGCACCTTTGCTAAAAAATGAATAAGAGATTCTTCGCTTATATTAGGTAAGTCATCGAACTTATTGAGTAGTGATTTTTCAAAGTTATCTAAAAGACTAGGGATTTGTCTCGCAGCCGAAAAATCAAAGCTTCCTTTTCTCATATTTACAGACCTTGCGGTACCTGCCCATTCATAGATATTACCTAACCATTTTCGGTGCCATTCGCTAATGTCTGCGACCGTTAATGAACTTAATGCGGGGTTTGAGCCATCGAATAAATACTGATATAGCTGAACAAGCAGAAGACTTTCAGCTTCATTGATCTCGGCTTCAGAAATGATTCCTTATGAACGATTTATCGGTCTGATTGGTTAATTCGTTTAAATGTTAGGCTTTGCTTAAAAGTAGCTCTGCTCTCATTTCATTTAAAATATCATCTTTGTTAATTTTTTTATCTACTTCCTTTTCTTCTCTAATTGCAGTTCTCTGATTAGCAATCGTGCCACGACATATTGATGCTAGTTCTGCCAGTTTTGGCTCAGATAAATGACTTGAGCCATAAAGTGTTTTTATGAAATCTTTTGGCATTTTTTCGTTAGTTGTATTCATAAAATGGCCGAGTGATTTCATATCAATTGATGAGTGAATTTTTTCCGCGACACCAGACCAAGCCATTTCAGAAATGTCATTTTTAGATAATTCAGGTGAATAAATGAGTATGTTGATGGAAGAAAAATTAGTTTTTGTTAAGTCAAAAGCTGCATGTTCGAAACCTGAAATTATTTGAATAGAGCTGTGATTTTCAATTGCATGTAGGGTCATCGACTTAGTAAAAAACTCAGTCGATGAGGTGGGGAGCTTTTCAATGTTGAATAATTTTTCCATGGAAATAAAAAATTCAAATGCAGTTTTTGCTCTTTCATGAATATCAAAAGTTAGATTTTTCTTCTTGTTTGCACCTAGAATTTTGACCATATAGCACCGCTTAAATTGCCATTTCAGTATAAATACTATACGATCTATTGTGACCAAAAACAAAGAAAGTGCCGTAATAATAGGTGTTTTGTGATGTTAAACGGTGTTAATTATTTTTTTAAATTTATATTTAACTATATGTTTTAAATGAAGTTGTTGTTTTAATAGGCATTTTCAGATTAAAAACAAAAACTAGGGGGTAAGCCTTCCAAGCTGATGATGCGGGTTCGATTCCCGCTGCCCGCTCCAAGTTTTATCTTCATAAAATCAACCTCTTACGGTTGATTTTTTTGTTTCTGGCATCCAGTAAAAATAAATTTGTGGCAGATTTGTGGCCAACTTGTGGCACACACTGCTTATTACATTTTTATTGTTAGTTTTCCACGGTATTGTCAACTTAACAACCTCCAAGCCAATTGTGCGATAATCTGTTGATGCATAATTCTAATATCTACGCAGGTTATCGTTATCCTGCACAAATAATCAGCCATGCTGTTTGGCTTTATCATCGATTTACGCTGAGCTTTCGTGATATTGAATAATTACTAGCAGCGAGAGGTATCATCGTCAGTTATGAAACGATTCGGCAGTGGTGTAAAAAATACGGCAATATCTACTGTAACCAGATCAAAAAGAACCGTTGATCAAGATGGTGACGAGATAGATCTTTGGGTTCAGAAACGAAAGAATATGGCGGCTGCGATGCGCTTCTTTAAACGATTATTAAAAGGGCAGGGATGTACGCCGTTAAAGATTGTGACGGATAAATTAGCAAGTTATTCTGCTGCAAAAAAGAATTAATACCAAGCGTAGAGCACTCAACTGTTCAGTATGCAAATAATGGTTGCGAGCTCTCTCATCAGCCCACTCGGCAACAAGAAAGACAGATGCGACGCTTCAAATCACAGGGTCAAGCTCAACTGTTTTTAAGTTGTCATGGTGTGGTCAATAACCTGTTTCGTTTTGGTCGTCATTTAATGCAAGCAAAACATTATCGAGCATTCCGAGAGCGCTCCTTTTCAGAATGGATGCAGGTGAGTTGTGTCCAAAAATCAGATTAAAGCTAATTTTAGAGTCTTTAATCGTCCTGTTCATATAAGTTGACAATACCGTCATAAAGAATATTTTAATATTCTCTTTTTCAAATCTTGCTTTAACGTCATCTTCTGTCATTGATAATCCTAACTCAAGTGGTTCGCTGTAACTTCTTATACAGTCATGTTTACAGAGGTAATTACTTGTGCTGATATATTGATTAAACGTGCCACTTTGACACTTTTGTTTGTAAGAAGTCTGTAATTGTAATATACTTTTGATGTGCCACTTTAACACAACCTGGAGATTATTATGGCTACTGCACTACCTCGTATTACTGCTCGTGTAGACGTTGATACGCAAGAGCTACTTTCACAAGCTGCAGCTATTGCTGGCATGTCTAGCATTAACTCATTTGTACTTAGTGCTGCTTTAGAAAAAGCAAACACAATTATGGAACGTGAAAGATCCCTTAAATTAAGTCAGAAAGATACAACGGCATTAATGAATGCCTTAGATAAACCTGCAAAATCAAATGATAAACTACAACAAGCAGCCTTACGCTACATGGACAAAAAACAATAATGAACACTGTCCAATTAGAAAAAGCTAAGCACGATCGGAATCGCTTTGATTGTGGTATAACTGCACTAAACAATTACCTAAAAATAATGGCAAGTCAACAAGCTAAAAAAGACAATACTCGTACTTTTGTACTTGAGGATGAACGCTGTCCTGAACATATTATTGGTTATTATACATTAACGATGACGCCTATTGATGCTGATGGCTTGCCAGCAAAATTACAAAAGAAACATTACAATGTTACGTCTGGTGGCTTAATCGCTAGATTAGCTGTTGACCAAAGATACAAGGGTAAAGGTTTTGGAGAGTGGCTTTTAATTGATGCGCTTAGAAAATTATTAGCAGCCAGTGAAACGGTCGCATTTCCAGTTGTGATTGTTGATGCGAAAGATGGTGCGGGGCATTTCTATGAAAAATATGGCTTCACGCCCTTTAAAGATGCAAATAATAAACTGTTTATAACAATTGCTGATATAAGAGTCAGTATCTAGCTTGGTTAGCGGTAATTAAACCGTAATGCCAATTAGTTAGCCTTGTTACTATACCTTCAGTCTGAAATACTATGTTGTTGAAAATTTAATTTGGGTAAAAATGACAAAGCGTAAAAAAGAAAATACCGATTTAAAAAATCAAATTTATCGTACCGTTGCTGATTCTACAGCAATTGAAACTGGTGAATCGATTTGTGAACTAGAGAAGAAATTGAAAAATAACGATAGTAAATTTAACTGGCTAACTTTGGCGTAAGTACATATCTATTATCGGTTTCACCTGTTGATAATTGCACTCAGTTCTGAATATTATCAAAGCAATTCCAGCCTCATCTCACTTAAAATATCATCTTTGCTAATGCTTTCATTAGCTTCATTCTCTCCTCTAATTGCAGTTCTCTGGTTAGCAATAGTACCACGACATATCGATGCTAATTCTGCTAATTTAGGCTCAGACAAATGGCCTGATCCATAAAGTATTTTCATGAGATCTGTTGGTATATTTTTATTGCTTTGATTCATAAAATGGCCGAGTGATTTCATGTCAATTGACGAGTGAATTTTTTCAATGACCCCAGACTAAGCCATTTCTGTAATGTCAGATTCAGATAATTCAGGTGAATAGATGAGGGTGTTAATAGAAGAAAAATCAGCTTTTGTTAAATCGAAAGCGATGTGTTCGAAGCCTGAAATTATTTGAATAGATTTGTTATTTTCGATTGCATGTAGGGTCATCGACTTAGCAAAAAAATCAACAGATGAGGTCGGGAGCTTTTCAATGTTGAATAATTTTTCAACTGAAATACAAAATTCAAATGCAATTTTTGCACTTTCATGAATCTCAAAAGTTAAATTTTTCTTCTTGTTTGCACTCAAAATTTTGACCATATAACACCACTCAAATTGCCATTTTAGTATAAATACTATACGATTGGTTGTGGCCAAAAACAAAGAAAATGCCGTGATAATAGGTGTTTTGTGATCTTAAATGGTGTTAAATATTTTTAGTTAAACTGTCTTTAATTGCATGTTTTAAAAGAAGTTATTATTTTAGTTGGTATTTTTAAGTTAAAAACAAAAACTAGGGGGTAAGCCTTCCAAGCTGATGAGGTGACCAAACGGTGACCATCTGCTGCCCAAACTGATTTTTTAGTACTAGCTAGGTTAATAATCCCTTAGCGTCTTCAAACTGTTTCTTCAGACTCACCTTCTAAATCTTTCTTTGGAAGTTCGTAAAGATCGCCAACTTCAATTTTTAAATACTCACATAAAGTTTCAACAACATTTAATTCAACTCTTGTCTCTGTTTCATTAAATATTCTTCTGATGGTGCCCGGTGTGCACGACCATCCCCTAGTACAGCAGATTGATAACGAAATTGCACATCGCGAAGCGCGTTTATCTGAGTTGCAAGTACAAAAAATATCGCTGACTAAGGCGCTATTAAAGTCCACCTATGAAGTTGCTGATACTCTTTGTAGGAGGCTGCATATTCAAAAGAGGGAAAGGGTGTAGTGGTACATTGATTTTGGCGACTTAAGTAGAGGTGATATTATTCATCTGGCGATTAAAATGGGCAGAACAACGCACTCCAGCGGCTCACTAGGACTTTGAGGTTGCTAATTTTTGTATTAACCTTGTTAATTTAAGTTAACGTATCAAATTCAGTTACATTAATCTTATTAATTTAGGGTAATGTGTCAATTTTGGTTACATTAATTGATTAAATTTCTGTTAATGAGTAAAGTTATATACATTATCAATTAAAGTTAGTGACTAACTAATGGTGACAGCATGAAGCAAGATGAACTAACAATCCAAGCTTTCTTGGATAGAGAATGGGTTGATATTGCGAAACTTTCGTTTAGAAATACAAATGGTGTTCTATTTAAGGGGACACAGCTTGAGTATGATTTTGATCACACCATTCTGAATCCGAATAGTGATGATCACCGTGCGGTTTCTATTAATCACCCAGTGATAATGATGGAAAAGTACATTGATGCTAATGGCTTGCTTACATTTATAGATGACATTATACCTAGTGGATCAAGCCGTGACTTTTTGGTTCGTCATTTAGGTATTTTAGACCACTCGATTGATGCACAGCATTTTATACTTCTTAGCACTAGCACTAATGCCCCTATTGGTAACTTAAGGATCAAGGAGTCTTTATTGCATAACTCAGGTGGTGATGAAGAATCAGTTGGCCAGCATTTTACTATTGAGCATGTGATAGATAAGTCAGTTGATTTTTTAGAGTATGCTCAAGAAAGGGGGGCCGCCTGTGGTGGTGCCACTGGCGCTGGAGGTGCTGCACCTAAGTTGCTTGTGCGTTTAAACGATGCGAATCAGGTATGGATTGATAACCTTCAATTAAACAACTCTACAGATATTCATTACTTGGTAAAGTTCCCTAGAGGGAAAGCGAACATTGATAGCGATATTTTAAGGGCTGAATACCATTTCTACCATGAGCTACATGCCATGGGCTTTGATACTATCCCTATTGCAGATATGAGGCTTGAAGAAGGGGAAAACGTACCTTCTTTATGGCTACCTCGTTTTGATATAGAGATGGATAGTAACGGAGTGGCTAAACGCTATGGCATGGAGTCTCTTTACTCAATGCTTAAGCAGCGTTCTGGAGCTTACGTTGATCATAATCATGCTATTGATGATGTGATTCGTAAGATTAAAGGGAGTGACCTGCTTCTTCAGAATCCAGACTTTCATTTTGATGCTTCCGCGTTTGTGGCAGAGTGGGTAAAGCGGGACTTACTAAACATTGTGTTTGGCAATAGTGATAACCATGGGCGTAACACTTCTTTCTTGAGGGATGAAAATGGTATTAGGTTCGCACCTATATATGATTTTGCGCCTATGAAAGCTGATCCCGAGGGAATTACACGGGTAACGAAGTGGGCTTCTCCTATGGAAAAGGGGGGGGAATATGATTTTGGGGCTATCACTAAGTCTTTGGAGGTTTATGTTGAACCGGCAGAGTTAATGGCGGAATTACAAAATACTGCTAAAGATTTACTTACTCTTAAGGCTCGTCTTGCTGTTCGTGGAGTGCCACTAGCTATTTTAAATCATTCTAATATTGGCTTTGACTATATTGAAGATAAATTGAAAAGATGGGGGCTGTTATGAGAAGCAAACATACAATGATGTTGGTTAATCAAGTGACTGAAAGAGAGCAAGCTGTGAAAAAGTTGCCTAGTGATTCGGGCAAGCGGAACATAAAGGTGAGTTCGACTGGTAAGCAGGTGGAGATAGACACGAGTCGCGATTATGATCCCCTGCTTGCTCCTACCAAGCGTAGGGTGGCTAAAAAGGTCGTAGCAGGTAGAGTAACTCATAAGGATGTGCTTAAGCTCATCACTCGGGCAATTATGGGAAGCTTGTTGCTAGGAGAAATTACTTATGGTGATGCTTTAAGGCAGTTGCGTTTAGAGGTGCTTAATATGAAGCAACAAGATTATGCAAATATGGTAAGCGTATCTCGTAAGACGATTTCTGATATAGAGAATGGTAGCAAAATGCCAAGTGCAGATGTTATCAATAAGGTATTTAAGCCTTTTGGTCTTGAGCTTAGCTTGGTTCCTAAGAGTAAGAGTGTTTTGCGCGATATATTGAGTGGCGATGGTGATTCATTCTAACCAGAATGCAGGTGAAGTGTACTAGCTCAGACTTAATCTGACAGTTACCCGTTTTGTAATACTGCTTATATCTTCTCTAGTTGTGTTTTCAATAGCGTCATAACTCATCCCAAGGAAGTACTAATACTAATCCTCTAGCAGCATTTTCTTACTAATTCAGTCACTAGTGTTTACTGGTTTTAGCGTGTAAAGTTTGATTTACCTGTTAAGGCGTGTAATACTTTGTTTACTTGTTATAGCGTGTAAGGTGTAATATGAAAATATCCACAACAAAACAACTCAGTGCATATTTAAAGGATGTTCGTTTAGATAATGAATTATCTCAAGCAGATATCGCTAAAAAAGTAGGGATTCGCCAAGACACTGTTTCAAACTTTGAGTTAAGGTCTGGAACGACCAAGATGGATACCTTTTTTAAACTACTTTCTGCGCTTGAGTTAGATTTTGAAATTACACCTCGTAATGGCAAAAATAGCGATGATGAATCAGGCTGGAAAGAGGAGTGGTAATGGCTGTTTTAGATGTTTACCTCAATGGTTATCTTGTTGGTGAGTTTAAAAAGTCTAGTAACGGTGCTCACTCTTTTCGTTACTCAGCAGGTTGGTTAGCATTGAGTGGAAGCCACCGGTTTCATTATCAATGCCGCTCGCTAAGTCTGAATATCGTGGCGATGTTGTGTATAACTACTTTGATAATTTATTGCCTGACAACTCAGAGGTCAGACAGCGTATTGTTGCGCGTTATCAAGCTGGCTCTTCTCTACCCTTTGATTTGTTATCCATGATCGGTAGAGACTGCATAGGTGCGCTGCAGCTATTACCAAAAGGGGAAGTCCCTTTAAACGTTAAAAATATAGAATATAGAGCGCTAGATCATGAAGAGTTAAATAAAATAATAATGGGATATCGTGCCGATATACCACTTGGTATGATTGCAGAGCTGCAAGATTTCCGCATATCCATTGCGGGAGCACAAGAAAAAACAGCGCTATTGAATATCGATCAAACTTGGTGCTTACCCTTAAATTCCACACCTACTTCTCACATTATCAAACTGCCTATTGGGCAGATTCAAAGTCACTCTTATTCACTAGATATGTCTGATAGCGTAGAGAACGAATTCTTATGTATGCAATTACTACAAGCTTACGGCTTATCTGCTGCTGGCTGTGAAATATTAACATTAGAGGAGATGAATGTACTTTCTGTTGAACGTTTTGATCGCCAATATTCAAGTGATAAAAAATGGTTAATGAGAAGGCCTCAAGAAGATTACTGCCAAGTATTTAATGTACCTTCAGCCTTGAAGTATGAAAACCAAGGTGGCCCTGGCATTGAGCAAATCATGAGTCATCTATTAGGCTCAAAGAATGCAGCAAAAGATAGATGCGACTTTATGAAGGCACAAGTGCTGTTTTGGCTGATGGGCGCTTCAGATGGTCACGCTAAAAACTTTTCAATTTACATATTACCAGATGGACAATTTCAATTAACACCGTTTTATGATGTGTTGTCTGTTTTCCCTGTCGTGAATAAAAAAGGGCTAAATATTCGTCAGGTAAAACTGGCGATGGGCTTGAAAGCGACGAAAGGTAAAAAGTATCATATTAATAAAATTTACCCTCGACATTTTATTGAAACAGCAAAGCAAGTTGGATTTGAAACGGTTAAAATGGAGGGAATACTCAGTGATATTAAAGCGAGTACAGAGCAAATAATTATTGAAACTCAAGCTAGCTTGCCAGTCAATTTTCCAAAAAAAATATCAGAAAGTATATTTTCAGGAATGTTAAAACAGCTTAAAAAATTATAAATCAAGCTTCAAATATTGAGTTTTTCCAACAGCAAAGCTCAGTGACCACTGCTTAAGTTGTTTTTTAGTGGCTTGTGCAGAGGGGCTTGCATCAAGTCCTGAGGTGAATGGTGAAATCAGCTTTAAACAGGTACGTTTTCGTTATCAAAGTGATGCTCCAGAAGTCATCAGTAATTTAAGTTTTGATATAAAGTCAGGTGAATTTATTGGCATAACAGGTAGCTCTGGCTCGGGTAAAAGCACCGTCACTAAACTGCTACAACGTTTATACAGCCCCTCCTCGGGCGAGGTCTATGTCGATGGATTAGATTTGGCGATAGCCGATCCCGTGGAACTGCGCCGCAACATGAGCATTGTACTGCAGGAGAGCCATCTTTTTTCCGGCACGGTAAGTGACAATATTCGCCAGTGCCTGCCGCAGGCCAGCGATGAGCAGGTTATGAATGCTGCAAAACTGGCAGGGGCAGATCAGTTTATCGAGCAGCTACCGCAAGGTTATAACACGCAAATTGGGGAGCGTGGCGGCAGTCTGTCGGGCGGCCAAAAACAGCGTTTAACCTTGGCTAGAGCATTACCAACCCGAAAATACTGGTCTTAGATGAAGCCACCAGTGCGCTGGATTACGAATCGGAAGCTTCGATTATCAGCCGTTTACCGGAGATAACCAAAGGACGTACCGTGATAAGCATTGCCCATCGATTAAATACCATCAGACACTGCGACCGTATTTTTGTGATCGAAAGCGGACAGATAAGCGAGTCGGGATGTCATCAGGATTTGCTCGAACGTCAAGAAAAGTACGCAAGATTATGGGCGAGTCAGGTTGGCTAGGTTTTATGTATAAAAATAATGCTAGATTTTAAAAAGAAGAGGAAAAGCAAATGAAAAAAATACTACTGTTGGTAGCCTTAATAGCCGTTGGATATTATATCTATAGCGATTATTTATCGCCACCCGATAAAGATACAACGCTATCCGAGAAAGATTTAAGGGCAAAAAAGCTGTTTGATAAACTGTCTTCAACACCTGTTTCAGCTCAAGAGGTAAAACCTGTTTTTAAGGATTCCATGATTAGTAATTGCAAACTCAATGGTGCTAATACAGAGAATGGTTTCGGAACCACTGCTGAATGTATCAATAATTTCGAAACGCTGGCAAGTGACCGTTGTTTTGGTCAACTTGCTGATTTTGAAGGTAAAGTTTACGCTTCAAAACGTGCTCTAATGGCTGACTTTCTAGTGTTCAATAGCTGTGCATCGGCTATAGTCAGGGACGCCGCATTGTAATTTAGGTTGTTTTTTGATCTATTAACGCGCTTTACGATGAAATCTTGAACGGGCGAAAGAGGCGGGACAAATAAGCGAGTCGGCTAGTCACCAAGCCTTGCTTGAGTAGTAACAGAAATAGGCAGGATGATGGTTGAGCCTGCCTTGTCACTTTATGTATAACTAATGGAATAAAAAATGAAAAAAATACTACTTTGGATCGCTTTAATAGCCGTCGGATATTATATCTATAGCGATTTTTTATCGCCACCTGATAAAAACACAACGCGATCTGGTCAAGATTTAAGGATAAAAATGCTGTTTGAGAAAGTGTCTTCAACACCTGTGTCAGCCCAAGAGGCAAGACCGGTTTTTAAGGGGGCAATGATTGATATTTGCGAAAGAATGGCTCGTATTAATGAAAATGTTTACGGAACGGCTGTTGAATGTACTCATAATTTCGAAAGACTGGCAAGTGAGCAGTGCTTCGAGCAACTCACTGATTTTGATGGTAAAATTTACAATTCACTCAGCGTGCTAATAACTGACATTGAAACATACCAAGCATGTGCATCTGATATCATCTATCTCGAAAAATTGTGATTTAATCGCTTCTTAGCCTATCACTGCGTTTTATGATGACGGGCAAATAAGCAAGTCCGGTTGTCAGTGGAGTTTACTTGAACTACAACGGAGATAGGCAGGATGACGGAAGAGCCAGCTTTGCCACTTTATATAACTAATGGAATAAAAAATGAAAAAAATACTACTGTTAGCCGCTTTAATAGCCGCTGGATATTATATATATGATGAACATTTTTCGCTCTCCGAAAAAAATCTAACGCTAACCGATAAACAATTAGCGGTAAAAAAGTTATTCGATAAAGTGGCTTTAACGCCCGTTTCAGATCAAGAGGCAAAAGCTGTTTTTAAGGGGAACGTTATTGATATTTGTGAAGAAAATGGTGGAGATACTTTCGGAATAACAGATGAATGTATCAATAATTTTGAAAGACTTGCAAGTAAGCAGTGTTTTAGGCAGTTGGTTGATTTTGAAGGTAAAATTTACAATTCAAAACGCGAATTACATGTTGACTTGCTAACATTCGAGATGTGTGCTCTGGATATAATCCGGGAGGCCAACTTCGACAACACTATCGGGGACATCCACACTATCGGGGACATATATGGATGCTCCCCATCTGTCAAATAAATTGAGTTAGATAATACAATTTAAGTACTCTGTTTCGTTGCAAACTGCTGGTCATTATAAGTTAAACGGTTATCGACATATATCCGGCTTCTTTCATGACCATCCGTGGCCGAGCCTTAATGAGATTCAAATGCGCTAATGTCCTTTGCACCCAAGTGGCCTATTACGGCCGATGTCCACGAGCAGGTTTTCATTAGCGCGAAACCAGTTTAATTCACAATGTGCATAGCACCGTTTGCGGTGAGTCCTTCTTGGTTAAACTTGTTTTAACATCTTTTTAAATCGTATAACTTGGTAACTTAAAATCTTGCTCTTTGGCAATCACGGCCCATGTCATTCGAGCTAGTTTATTTGCGACAGCTACAATAACTTTACACGTCGGTTTAGTTTCCATAAATGACTGTATCCACAAGTTAAAACTGTCATTATGTTTGTGGCACCAATTCATTAACGCTCTTGCTCCATGAATAAATAGAGTCCGTAGTTGTCGATTCCCGCGTTTGGTAATGCCGCTCATATAGCTATTGTCGCCACTAGCGTGTTGCCTCGGCGTCACACCTATCCAAGCTGCGAATTGACGCCCATTTTTAAATTGTTTTCCATTGCCTATGGCTGCGATAGTGCCTGCTGCGATAATAGGACCAATGCCAGGAACTTGCTGCGCACGTTTATAATGTGGGTTATCAGCGAGCAGAGCTTGCAGCTGTATTTCAATTTCATTAACAGCGAGATCTTTACCTTTTACTTCGTGATGTAGCTGTTGTAGAAACTGTCTTGATATGACTGTTAAGGGCTGCGTAGCATCTTCGAGGATTTCAGGTAACTCTGCCCGTAGCTTGACGATGTTCTTACCGATTATGATCCCATAGTCTGCAAGAAAGCCTCTTATTTGATTGCAGATAGCAGTACGTTGTTTGACGTGTCTTTCTCGTATCCGCTGCAAGCATTGCATATCTTGTTGCTCAAGTGACTTAGGTTTAACAAACTTTATGTTAGGTCGGAAGCTTGCTTCTGCGATTGCTAAAGCATCGTTTGCATCATTCTTATTGCCTTGCACAAAAGGCTTTACTTTAATGGCAGGGATCAAGTTAACGGTATGACCTAACTTAGCGATTTCTCTGCCCCAAAAGTTAGCTGAATAGTAGGCCTCCATAACAACGTGTGTTGCTTTATATTGTCGTAAAACATCAAGTAATAGATCTCGTTTCACTTTTTTATTGGAGATAACCTTGTGCGCTTGGTTAAGTGCGCAAACTTGAAATACGTTCTTTGCTAAATCGATGCTAATTACACTAGTATTCATATTGGACGCTCCTTTTGCTTTAGTTAGACGCTTTAAGCATGGCACATTGCGATGCCGATACTTGGAGCGTCCATCTCAGCATCCATATCTTTTCATTTATAAAAATATAATAGCCATTCTTTTTAAAAATAATCTTAATCAGCGCTTTGCTGTAATTAAATAGTTAAATTCCCGCACTTGAGACTCAATCCAATATGTTTAAACAAGTTTTATTAAAATCAACGCACAGAGCCTCCTTAACGAAGCGCTAATAGTTAATAAAAAAAACAAATGATTGGGAGTTAATGCAGCATACAACTCAGTTTGTTTTGCCCAGATACCCAACATCGGCCTGTGTGTTCGGCAAATAGTGCCAGTTCTTCGAGTGAGCCCACTGCACCATGGTAACCTTTACCAAAACTCACGGCTAAGGCTAACCATGTGTCACTCTCTAAGCCAAGGCTGCTTAATAAGCTTGGCAGTTCGCTCGAAATCACGCCGCGCTTATCCTCTCGAATCGCTCGTCCAGTCCAATCAACAAGCTCTAAATAATCGAGTAAGGCATAGGGAATACCTTCGTGGGGCGCATCACATTCTGCCGCTAAAAAACCAAATAAGGGTTTACTGTTATCATGGTGATGCAAGGCTTCATCGTGACTACATTTACTGTGGATACGCTCAAATATGGACGTAAACTCCGATGTTTCCACACTTACTGACATTTTTGCTCGCACGGGGTTTAAATCAACATAAGCCATACAAGTTAATAGTGCTTTTTCATCAAGCAATGCTTGCGACTTAAAGCGCCCTTCCCAAAAGCGTCCTTTACAGTTATCTTCGGCGTTCGCTTTGCGGGCAATAAATTCATTTAATGCGCGCATGAACCAAGAGATATCAAGCAAGCGATGACGCCATTTGCTGATTATCTCAAGCGCCACCTCTATTTGACCTGCGCAAGTCAGTTCCCCTTTACGCCATCGCGAAACTATTTCTGAGCCAGAATAAAGTTGATACCAACGTCGGCAAACTTCTTCATCGCTACAGGCGCTAATCTCGGCTTCATTAGCATGTAAAACAAGGTGATAGTGATTAGACATAATCGAATAAGCGCAAACATCAATGGCAAAGATATCACTTAATTGCCGAATGCGATCGACCATCCATTGCCGGCGATGTGAATAGTTTTTACCGCTGTAATTATCTTCGCCACACAAAAATGCACGGCGAACACATCGAGAAATGCAATGATAATAAGGTGTGTCCACAAGAGAAATTAACGAAGCACGTGATTGTGTCATACCAAACCCCACAACTGTAAACAAAAACACTGTTTATATAGTAGGTGCAGTATTCTGTTTAGTCAAAAAGGTGTGGGTGTCCTACACTATCCTACACTATCACTACACTATCATGCTTTTCTCAACAGCAAGAGAAAAGTAAGCAAAAGAGGTGTCGTCCAGAGACGTTGTATTTCGTATAACGGGGTCAAAATGTTGACTGACCCCATTTCACTGAACACCATTTTAATGTGCAATGGCGACATCGAGCTTTAAAGTGCTTGGATGAGTTTAGCGATTTCAGGCCAGTTGCCTTGGTCAATCAGGGGCGTTGGTACCATCCAAGTTCCTCCACAGGCTACAACCGCATCTAGCGCTAAGTAATCCTCTACATTAGCGACTGTAATGCCTCCCGTTGGCATAAATTGCACCGGATAAACGGCTGCTAACGATTTTAGCATCGCAATTCCACCCGAAGGTTCAGCGGGGAAAAACTTAACCGTTTTTAAGCCGAACTCCATCGCTTGTTCAACCAAACTCGGGTTGTTAATGCCCGGCACAATGGCGACCCCAATCTGCTGGCAATATTTTACCGTATTAGGATTTAATCCTGGGCTAACAATAAAATCAGCACCCGCTTCAACCGCTTGATCAACTTGCTCTTTGTTAAGCACTGTGCCCGCGCCAATTAAAAGCTCAGGATAAGCTGCCCGCATTAAGCGAATTGACTCTGCTGCCGCTTCTGTTCTGAATGTCACTTCAGCACAAGGTAAACCATTTTCGACTAAGACTTTCGCTAAAGGCACGGCATGCGCTGCATCTTTAATGGCAATGACTGGTACGATACGAATCGTTTGTAATTTTTGTTCAAGTGTTTGCATATTAAAACCTTAAATAATGTAACTAAGTACAGCAACAATAATGAATGCGATACCACCAAGCAGTGTTTCCATCACAGTCCACGTTTTTAATGTGGTTTTCTCATCCATATCCATCAAACGAGATACTAACCAAAATCCTGAATCATTAAAGTGTGATAGTACCGTTGCGCCAGAAGCGATCGCGATAACAATGAAACAAAGATCTAATTCACTTAGTCCAATAGTTGAAGCAACCATTGGGGCAATTAGTGCAGCTGTTGTTGTGAGTGCAACCGTTGCTGAGCCTTGCGCAACACGTAAGCATGTTGAAATAAGGAAGGCGGCGAGAATAAGTGGCATGCCAGTATCGGATAATGCACCTGATAACGCTTCGCCAATACCGCTTGCACGTAATACGCCACCAAACATGCCCCCCGCACCCGTTACTAAGATAACGGCACAAATTGGCGCTAATGATTGAGTACATAGTGACTCTAATTTGGCCATGCCGTACTCTTTCGCAAATACCGCAAGACAAACTAATAGTGTGATAAGGAGCGCTACGGGGGTTTTACCTAGCATGCGCAGGAAATCCACGACCGGTGAAGCACCGTCAATAACACCAGAAACCGCTAATGTATTTAACCCTGTATCTAAAGAGATTAAGATGATAGGTAGGATTAGAATCGCTAATACAGTTGAGAATGTTGGTAGTTTTTTCTCATTAATAATTGCTTCTTCGCCAAAAAAGGCTTTTGAAAGAGGGATATCGAATTTTTTACCTGCATAGAGACCAAATAGGTACGCGCCGAAGTACCAAGTCGGGATCGCGACTAAAAGACCGACAAACAATAGTAAACCAATGTTCGCACCTAATAATTCAGCTGCTGCAACTGGGCCCGGATGCGGGGAACAAAGGCATGCATGACCGCAAAGGCACCTGCAGAAGGAAGTGCGTACTTTAATACTGAGCCACCAAACCGTTTTGCCACACTAAAAATAATCGGCATCATGACAATTAGACCCGCATCAAAAAAGATCGGAAAACCAAACAGTAGAGAAGCGACACCCAATGCAAGTGGCGCTTTTTTCTCACCAAATCGACCAATTAGGGTATCAGCCAGTACTTTGGCACCACCAGTGATTTCAAGGATCTTACCAATCATTGATCCTAATCCGACCAATAGGGCTACCGAAGCTAATGTGCCTCCGAATCCGCCCATCATTGTCGGTACCACTTGAGATGATGATACGCCCGTGGCAATCGCAGTGCCTAAGCTTACTAATGTCAGTGAGATAAACGCATGTACTTTTAATTTGATTATCAGGACTAGCAGTGAAAGAACGGCTAATCCTGCTATTGTTAATAGGAATATTGGGTCTGCTTGTTGAGCTATCTGTTCCATGTTTATACCTTATTTAAGATTAATTTTCATGATGAATATTTTGTGAGAAACTTCACAAACCGCTAAGTTACGGGTAACATGTTACCCGTAACTCTTGTAAGGTAAACACATATTTTTGGTTTCGTTTAAAAATGCGATCTACTTCAAAGTAGAGCTGGGAGAGAAAAATGGCAGGTAAAAGTATTGTTGTAATGGGAGTATGTGGCTCAGGTAAAAGCACGATTGGTGATAAAGTATCAAAGTTAATGGGGTACAAGTTTATCGATGGTGATGATTTACACCCTAAGGCAAACATTATTAAAATGGCGGGTGGAGAAGCACTGAATGATGATGACAGAGCACCATGGTTAGAGCGCATTCGTGATGCAGCGTTTAGTTTAGAGAGTAAAAATGAAACGGGTATTATTGTTTGCTCGGCACTGAAAAAAAGCTATAGAGATAAAATTCGCAATGGCAACCAACACGTTCATTTTCTCTACCTAGAAGCATCGATTGAATTGATCATGCAGAGAATGCGTGCGCGTAAAGGTCACTTTATGCAAGAAAGTATGGTGAATGGCCAATTTGCTACTTTAGAGCGTCCCGAAAATGAACCTAATGTCGCAGTCGTTGATATTGATGGTACGCGAGAACAAGTGATTGAGCGTGCAATAAGCGCATTAACCCAATTAAATATTATTAAGGAAGTAGCATGACACATTCTGTAATTCTCGCTGTGACTGAGCGAATTATACGTCGTAGTGAAGCTTCACGTAGTGCATTTTTAGCAAAAACAGAGCAACAAGCTGCTATCGGAAAATCGCGCGCATCACTGTCCTGTGGCAACTTAGCACACGCGGTGGCAGCATCTTGTCAAAGTGAAAAAAATCAGATCCTCGATTTTACGCGTTCAAACCTTGCCATTATTACCGCATATAACGATATGCTTAGCGCGCACCAGCCTTATAAAACTTACCCAGATCAAATTAAGCTGGCGCTTTCAGAGCTTGGCCATACCGCGCAAATAGCGGGCGGTGTACCGGCAATGTGTGACGGTGTCACACAAGGTCAAGCAGGAATGGATATGTCGCTTTTTTCACGTGATTTAATCGCGCAAGCAACCGCTTTTTCATTAAGCCATAATCTATTTGATGGTACGTTATTGTTAGGCATTTGTGACAAAATTGCACCAGGGCAGTTGATGGGGGCATTGACATTTGCTCATTTACCGACCGCTTTTATCCCAGCAGGTCCAATGGCAACGGGTATTTCGAATGAAGAAAAAGTCGATGTAAGGCAAAAATATGCGGCTGGGAATGTGGGTAAAGATGCGTTATTAGAGATGGAGTGTGGTGCCTACCACTCACCGGGGACTTGTACTTTTTTTGGTACGGCCAATACCAACCAATTAGTTTTTGAAGCGATGGGCTTAATGTTACCCGGTTCGGCATTTGTGCATCCGCAATCCGATTTGCGTAGAGCGTTAACTGACGATGCAGCCAAAAAAATAGCAGCAATGAGTTATGGCTCATCTTGTTACCGCCCGCTAAGCGAAGTTGTGACCGAGAAAAGCTTGGTCAACGGTGTTATCGCCTTGTTAGCATCGGGCGGTAGCTCAAACCATACCATTCATATGGTGGCGGTTGCGCGCGCTGCAGGGATCATTTTAACATGGCAAGATATGAGTGATTTATCTGATGTTATTCCGCTGTTATTAAAGCTTTACCCCAATGGCCCTGCCGATGTGAATGAGTTTCAGCGTTTAGGTGGTGTGCCTGCCTTAATGAAACGCTTGCATGCCAGTGGTCTTTTGCATATCGATGTCACGCCAACGTTTGGTTGTTTTGAAGATCAGTTATTGTCACCTAACTTAGTGGATGGAAAGTTGGCTTGGCAAGCGCTTGGAGAGTCTGTCAATACGCAAGTATTAGCGGCAAATGATAGTTACTTCCAAAAAACCGGAGGCACAAAAATGCTCACTGGTAATATTGGTAGATGTGTCGTGAAAGTGTCTGCCGTTGCGGAGCAGTTTCATATCATTGAGGCGCCCGCGAAGGTTTTCCATTGTCAGCATGAGGTTGAAAAAGCTTATCAGGTAGGGTTACTCAATAAACATTGTGTCGTGGTGGTCGCCTTTAATGGCCCGGCCGCCAACGGCATGCCTGAGTTACATAAATTAATGCCTATCTTAGGTAATTTGCAAAAGGCTGGCTATAACGTTGCATTAGTCACTGATGGTCGATTATCAGGGGCGTCTGGGAAAATTCCTGCGGCTATCCACTTATCACCAGAAGCCCTGCATGGCGGCGCCATTGGGTTGATCTGTGATGGCGATATTATCCGCTTAGATTGTACGACGGGTACGTTGGATAACCTCAGTGATGTCACAGGGCGAACACCGCCAACACCGGATACTGAAGCCGCACAGCAAACATGGGGGCGTGATATGTTTAAAAACATGCGCAGCTGTGTATCAAGTGCAGAGTTAGGTGCGAGTTTTATCGTCTAGTTTGTTATATCAATGCGTCAAAGGCTTTGCCCAAGGCGCATTGAAAATCCAACATCCACCACTTTTTGTTGGATATCTTCACCGCGCAGCGCTTGTAATAATAACCTCGCGCTTGTTTCGCCAATCTGCTCGATGGGGATTTCAATACTGTTTAATTGCGGGGTTAATGCCATGCCGATATTAAGTGCGTTGTACCCAACAACCCCTAATTGTTTTGGGATCTGGATGCCTTTCTTTTGCGCCGCCATGATTGTACCAATCGCAATATCATCATTGGTGCACAGTACTCCATCAATATTAGGGTTTTGCCGTAACGCCATATCAAGTAACTCTCCGCCTAATGTAAATGAAGAGTGCGCTTGAGTTAAAATGTGTATGCTTTTCATGCCTTGCTCAATCAGCGCGCGATCGTAACCCGACATGCGTAATTGTGTGCGCGAATCTAAGCGAGCACCAAAGTAAGCGATGTTTGATTTGCCTGATTCGAGTAACGCCTTTGTAGCAAAATATCCCGCTGCTTCATGGTCGACACCAACCACCATATCTATCGGTTGTTTGGGTAGCTCCATCGCTTCGACAACGGGCACTCCAGCAGTTTTAATCATCTGTAATGTGCGTTTTGTATGCTTTGTCTCGGTGAGTATTAAGCCGTCTACTTGATAGGAAAGTAACGAAGCGACTTTGGCTTCCTCTTCGAGCTCATCGTAACCAAAATGAGCAATTAATGTTTCATAACCATTCGCTCTGCAGACACTTTCAATGCCTTGAATAAAACTAGCAAATACTTGGTTTGATAAAGAAGGAATAAGAATTCCGATCGCTTTGCTAGATGACTTAGAGAGCATCGCTGGTGCTCTATTGGCAATGTAGCCAACTTCTTCCATCACCACCATTATTTTTTCTCTGGTTTTTAACGCAACAGAGTTAGGATCACGCAAGTACCTAGAAACGGTCATTTTAGTAATGCCCACTTTATCTGCAATATCTTGCAGAGTAGGCCTGTTTTTTTGTTGTTTCTGCATTGGCTATCCCGATGATGTGGCATAAGTTTAAAATGTTACAGTAACATTATCATGCTACTGAAAAAGAATCGAGAAGCAATATAGCAGGAGTGTTTAACAATAGAGGGGCAATGTTGATTTACCTGCTTAGTTGTTGTGTTTGTTGGCAATAAAAATGTTCTTCATCGTGGTGACCATTTTGCTTTAGTCGTTTCTTAAATTATCAGTGAATGACGTTTATGACTGGAAAATACTTTTCTAATAAAATATTATCCGGCGCAGAGCAAAACCGAACATGGAGTGTGGTTTATTTACAAATTATTTTCATTGAATATTGAGAATAATGGGTGTGAACTATCACATCAGCCCACTCGGCAACAAGAAAGACAGATGCGACGCTTCAAATCACAGGGTCAAGCTCAACTGTTTTTAAGTTGTCATGGTGTGGTCAATAACCTATTTCGTTTTGGCCGTCATTTAATGCAAGCAAAACATTATCGAGCATTCCGCGCTCGCTCATTTTCTGAATGGGTGCAGGTTAGTTGTGTCCAAAATTTAGAATAAGGCTGATTTAATGGCCTTAAATCGTCTCGGTCACATAAGTTGACAATAGCCCTTTAATCGCCCTTCGTACATAAGTTGACAATATCATCCAAGTAGATAAGTTGATGGTAACCAATTTGGTAAAATTATTAACCAAATTAGCCTAAGGGTTGCTTAAATATTATAAGAAACATATGCTATGAGTATCTTAGGCTCTGCTCAGAAAGGAATAATAATGAAAAGAATACTCTCTATGGTTTTAATAATATTAGTGGCTGGATGTAGTAATACTAGCGCGTTCATCGACTACGGTGATGAGGATACACAAAAGATACAAGATACAGATGCCTCGATTGGCTATGAAGCACTCAAGAATGCTCCTATATGCTGCACGTCATTGAGTGAACTTAATTATACTACAATCTCTACTCCTGGTGCGTTTGATTATATTATTACGGACAAAAATGACGCGTTTAATTTTACTACGGGTAAATCATTCGTCCAAGGTATTACGCTCCCTGCAGCAGAAGGGACAATTAAAATTAGTGTATCTGCTCCTATGGTATCAAGTGTTTTTGTTCCAACAATAGTCATATTAGATGAGCAATATAAACCACTAAGATTGTACGGAGAAGAAAGTATTCACTACGAAAGTGGGTCTGTGTTAAGGATTGATAGGTTCTTTGCCAATATTGAAATCCCGCCTATATTTAATAATGGTCGCCATGCAAAACATTTAGTTATCCTGACCACCGAAAAAGCAATGAAGGAAACGACAAAGCTTGTCCCACCTGAACCGACATCGACAAAAATTGATCGCGAAGCGTTAATGATCAAAGCGAATATGCTCGAACCATTTCGACATACTGCAACAGGTGTTGTTAGACTTACCTTTGATTACACACCATATACAGCCAGCTCGATGAAAAAGACAATAGCAAAAGAGCTCAATGACAGCCACAAAGCTCAAGCAATCGTTACCACAAATGAAATGGAAAACATTAAACCGAAAGCAACTGCTATTAAAGAACCAGTGGCCACATCTCAGGTCAGTAATAACTCGATTCAACCAGAAAGTGAAAATATGTATATTCTTTTAATTGAAAAATCGGTAAAAGAAGAGGACTACAAAAAAGCACTGCGGTTTGTTGAAGAAGCAGAAAAAGCAGGTTCAACGAAAGCGCGTGATGCAATGTTTGAAGCGATGAAAAATACCAATAAATAACCATAGGAAAATATAATTTTCAGGATCCCAATGACATGAAATTTATAAAGTTGTTGGGATAATCTTATCTTTTCATTTTAGATGCTTCTACACACCACACCAGTACAACCTGAAATAATAATGGTTTTAAGTTGTATATCACAAAATGATAGTCATTTATTTTTGTAAAATAAATCTTGATCACATCTTTTGAAAGTTTTATAATTGCTTTGCTGTTAAAGAACAGAGCTTATAACAACTTTAAAAGGAGATTTACTATGTTATATTCAATTAAACGTTTATTTACTCGTACTGAAGATTATGCTGGTCGAGATATCGATAAAGTGATTGCTAGTTTAGCGGTTAATTCAGGTACACCAGCGCATGTTTGGTCATATCTTAAAGAGCAAGCTGTTTATGAGAACACAGTAAACGGATTACGCGTATACCCACATGAAGTTGGTAAATATGCAGCTTAATGAGGTGCATAATAGCACTGTGCTGTATAAAAGTAGGAATATGCTGCTCAGTAGATAATTGCCTTAACGCATTCTACTAAGAGCAGCTCACTTTATTTATAAAAAATAAAGTAATCATAATTTAAAACAAGTTAGATAATATAATTTAACCTGTTTATTATTAAATTAAAAATTCTCGAAAGATCCCCTATATAAAATTTTCTACATCACCTCACGACATCTGGTATTTATGTTTACTCAGCGTCGATCTTTTTTAAGGTTATCAAAAGATAATTATAGATTAAGGTAACGATTCATTGCCATTTTAAGATTATCTGATTTACTACCAAAAATAGCGTGGATGCTGTGATCTTGGGCATATACAACGCCAACTGCGCCTAGTTTTTTTAATTGCAATTCATCTATCACTTTTACATTATTAACTTTTACTCTGAGTCGAGTAAGGCAAGCATCAAGTTCTTGAATATTGTTTTTTCCTCCAAAAGCTGTGACGAGATCCTTTGCAAGATCAACATTCGTATCAATCCAATTTGTCATATCTTGGCGATACTTATCGGAATTAATGCCAAATATTGCTTGGGCAACACG
The DNA here is from genome assembly GCF_041080865.1 of Psychromonas sp. MME1. NCBI lineage: Bacteria > Pseudomonadati > Pseudomonadota > Gammaproteobacteria > Alteromonadales > Psychromonadaceae > Psychromonas > Psychromonas sp. MME1. The sequence goes on from NZ_CP160906.1 coordinate 3,134,123, forward strand.
GTCAATGATAATAACCCCTTTTGCACCCAGTGCTTTTAACTGAGCTTTATCAACACTTGTTGTGTCTTTCACTGTAACTCTTAGGCGAGTTAAGCATGCATCAAGCTGTTCGATGTTTTGTTTGCCACCAAAGGAGGCGACGAGTGCGTTGGCCATTTCGGCGTTTGAAAGGTTGCTTGTCATAAAATATTTCCTTATATGTATTTAAATAGAGGTTATTGTTCTATGTTTATAACGCTCTGATTGTTGATGTTGTACTTAATAATTTAATTGCAGGATAAATATTAACAAACCTAAACTCTGTAGACCAGTTTGTGGTTTAAATCATAGATTGGAAATTCAAAGTGGTCAATAGGTTGATGACTTCTGTTTGATATTTGTTTGGAACAAGTTATGTAAGGTAAGTTAGCCTAAAAGCGTGTGGGGTTTTCTGCGCAGAACTTAGAGCACATAGTTATTGCAATCGCTATTATATAAACAAGCCGATTACATCAGTAATCGGCTTGTGTTAAACGATAAAAACTGTCTAATTATTAACGTTTTATGATGGTGATGTCACCAGGTGCCCAACCAATACCTCTCTCCTGATGCTCTCCATTTTCAGTATTAAATTCAAAGAATAGAAAGTGGAAGTTACCATCTGGTAGATCGGCAGTAGGGGTTACATTTGCATCAGACAAGTCAAACTCAACTTCAATTGTACCTGATTGTGTACCTGCAGCTATTAAGCCTATGTCGGTTGCAGGAATGTAATCTTTTGCTAGCCCCCAGCTAGAGGTCATTTCACGAAGTCTATAACTGATACCACTGTCATTCACCAGGTCACCTGAACCAGCGTTATAGTTAAAGGTTACAACCATCTTCGTATCTGTATAGTGAGTGGTCATGTATTTGCTATTATCATCAAATACACCACTTTTCTCTTCACGAACCATTACCTTTAAGCTCACTACTTTTTCTACTATTGCTTGTCCTGGTTCAGATCCATTCGCTGTTGCTGTAATCGTCACATCACCCGCGGCGACACCCGTTACTTCGCCATTATCACGCACTGTTGCAACGCTAGTATCACTACTGCTCCAAGTAACTGACATATCATCAGCATCGGTGTCAAAAACTGTTGTTGTCAGCTCTGCTGCCAACTGGATAGACTCGCTTTTGTATAGTGGTTGATCTGATCCTGTAACAGCAATAGCCGATACGTAAATCGGATCATCAGAGACAGTCACTTCAAAAGAGGCCGTTGCAGCGGCGTTCTCAAGTGATGTAATTGTAATTGTCGCTGTACCGGTTTTTGTAGCGCTTGATGTAATAAGCCCCTCTGCATCTACCGAAGCAATGGTAACATCTGATGATGTATAGCTAACCGAATTAATCGCATTAAACGGAGTAAAGATGGGTTCAATTTGATAAGTTGAATCGGTATTAATACGTTTGCTTGTGCGCGATAATGTAATCGCTTCGGGTGTTGGGCTTACAGTATCTTGGCTGTTAGATTTATAAAGTGTGTCCGCAGCAATATCATTAAAGGTGACGGTTTCGCCATTACGCCATGTGATTTTAACGCTTTTTATCGCTGTTTCATCACCTAAACCAAAGTGCATAATGTTAAGCATACTTTGTGAGAACACTTCACCAGCAGAAGCGACACGTTTTACATACTCTTTGCCATTTTCAGTGGTTACAATTACCTCTGCTCCATATGAGTCAATACCTTTAAGTGGGCTGTATTTAACATCGATTAAGAGATAATGACCTGCGTTTTCAATTTGATTTTGGTAGAGGTACCATTTTCCTAACTCATCTGAGCCGTTTAACATATCTACCTTGCCATCGAGATCAAAGTCAAAGGCTTGTCCCATGTCACCATGGCCTTTATCTTCAGGATCGCGCGCACCATGCTGTGTCACCGCTTGGAAGCTTCCTTTACCTGTATTAAGTAATAATACGTCTGAAACACGCTCTTTTAGGTATCCGTAGCGATAAACAAACAGGTCATTGAAACCATTATTATTAAAGTCGCCAGAGGTTACCCCCCACGCGTTGCCACCTAGTGGAATATTCCACTCTTCGGTTGCATCAACAAAACCTTCCTCTGTATTGAGTAATAATATATCTCGACGGTTGTGGTTATTTGGTTCCCAATCGTAATCAAGTGTTGCGACATTATCTAGTTTAAAGGCGATATTCCAGAATAGGTCGCCATCACGTACTGTTTCAGCAGTCCATTTTCCATCTTTAAAGCCGATATATAAACCATTTTCAGTGCGCTCTTCAGGCCATCCTTCTGCATCACCTGTTTGGCTAATGACCACTGAATCAGGTGCATCTCGCATCTCATCAGGGTATTGGTTCTCTTGGAAACCAGTCGCTTTAATGGGAGTGCGAACTTTGTTTTTACCTAGGAAAATTGGGAAAGTACCGTTATAAGTACTACGGTAAACCATATCCATTTCAGAAAATTTAATATCACCTTCACTGGTAAAATTGATTAACGTTGTCCCTTTTTCTGCTTTGTCACGGAAATCGACAGACTGAGTTAATGGATTATAGTCGATAGATTTATTCGACAGCTGGTAGAGCGGCAGGCCGCGGGCTAAATAGAGGTCTGGACGACCATCATTATCAACATCAACGCTGGCTGCGCCAAAGGTATTACTACCGTTTAATACTGAATCCGGTAGTAGTTCTGCACTTACATTTGTAAAAGTAAAATCGCCATTACCTTTCCATAAACTGATAGGGGAGTAGCTAGATACTAATAAGATATCTTCTTTACCATCGCGGTTATAATCAAGCATCAGTACGCGTTCTGCATCAATCTCTTCTAAGCCCGAAACACGCACAGCGGTAAAGGTCTGGTCACCATTATTACGGTAAAATAGTTGTTGAGGTGAAGTTGAATTTGGTGTTTTAGCATTGACTAATAACAGATCTAAATGGCCATCGTTATCAAAGTCAGCCCAACGAGGCGCACGACCACGGGCAGGGGTTAATATGCCTGTTTCTTTAGAAACATTAGTGAAGGTACCATCGCCATTATTTTTTAATAATTCATAGGAACTATCACTGGTACCGTTTGCGCCACCTACCGATTGCATAAGGTCTAAATCACCATCATTATCGTAATCACCCCATGCAGAGCCATGTAGATCGGGTACAGTGCCTTCTCCATAGATAGGATTCATATCGGAAAGGTCACCATCGTTATTGGTCACCACTATTGTAGAGACGAAGTTGTGGTTGTTTAGTGCAAAATCATAATCGCCATCGTTATCGAAATCGGCGACAGCGGGGCCACTATATTTATAGGTTACTGCGGTTGTCATACCGCGCTCTTCGGCGATATCTTTGAACATTGGGATATTAGCATCGACAGCCGTAAATTCGATTTTCTTAACTTCAATATCGCCATCACGTGCCACAAATTTTACCACACGGCTAAGGCCATTATCTGCCGTTTTTGCTGCGCTTGCTTCTGGCAGGTTTAGTAACATGTTGATGGTGTTCTCACCCTTTTGCGGGATATTGACATTATCTAGCACTATCTGATCATCTATAAATACACTTAGGTGAGCATATTCAGTTAATGCGTTAATCGTCAGTGTTAGTTGCTGTGTGCCCTCTTCGGTAAAAGTTTGTAGGGCTTCGAAAGGTTCATAGATACTTACTTTAAACTGAGCTGGGAGTGGCGTTAAGTCACTTGGTGGTGTGTTAGGTGTATCGGAACTAGAGGAATTACAGCCTGCGACTAACGCGACTGAAAGCGATAAAGCCAGATATTTTAATTTGAATTTAGAAAGATGGTTCATCATCAATATAATCCTTTACATATTAGCGTGCAGAAATGAGCTCGAGCGATATCGTTTGCTAAAGCATCACAATTAGGTGGTAGATTAAACAATTCGCCTAACTTTTATTCAATCGTGGTTATCCAATTTGGTGAGTTTGATTGCAATTGGTTTTCCAAAACTGTGATGGCGTTATCTTTTGGTTGTTCAATTTTATTTTTGGTATGGGGTGCTTGAAAAGTAATGAATTTATTTAGCTTAAATATAAATGCATTGTTTACTTAGGGGCTCTATACTATTTAGTGTTGAGACCGTTGTTTCTATATTGAAATGTTGTGTCAGTTTTGATGTGGAATAACGCATGAATAGCTAAAATAGATACTTAAAGAGGGGGGAGATAAACCAGGCTGAAAAATTCAACCTGGTTGATACTGTTTAGTCAATATAATCTATTGAGTGAACTACAATAGTTTGCTCTGAAATTGGACCAACCGAATAGAGTGTAAATTCTGCGATCGTATTGAGTGATAAATCGCTACCTCCACGGTAACCTTCAAGGCCTTTTTTAGCGCCATCAAATAGGTAATTAACCGTTGATACACCTGGTGGCAGATAGATAGGAAGATCTAGTTGATGCTTCGCAGCGCCCATTATTCCTATGTTGTCGGAAACTTTCAACTCAATACGTGCTTCTTCTGTGCCTTTGTTTTCTAACTCAAGCACTAACCCTTTTTTATGGCTCCAGTCATAGTTTCCACTGACAGGATGAAACTTGATACTTGGCCATTTTGAGTTAGCTTCTGACTGCGATACTCTATCAAAGATGATTTCTAATGAGTCGTCTACAACTTTATAACTTGTATATAACTTTGCAGTTTTAGCAAGGAATTCGCCTTCAGTAACGTTGATCTGCACTGATTCAACATTTTCTTCTGCCATTCTGTCGGTTTCAATTATATTGCTATTGTCTGAACTGGTATTTGCACAACCAACCATCATTCCTGCTGTCATTAGGGCAATGGTAAGTTTTTTTTTCATCATTGACATGGTTTATCTCCTTTAAAATTTCCAACAACACGTTGGATAACCAATTTTGATAAGTATACATACCAATATATATATTTTTTGTGATCAGTTTATAATTGTGTGTTATTTGATGAGTTTCAATCACATTATTGAGATGATATTAGCTACTTTACGTTGTCTTTAAGTTGTTTTTTTTGGTTTTTACTTCACTTTTCTTTGCAAATCATTTCAAAAATGTATAAGAATTACACCAGTTTGTGTGAGTGTTTAACCTATTTTTGGTGGGGGGGGAGTAATTGATAGCGAACTAGTGCTTCATACTATTATTAGGTGTTTAAGTTGAAAATTAAAAAGCCGCGCTCGATCTGAACACGGCTAGTATTGCTTGTTAGTGACTCGCTATTGAGCTTAACTATTTGGGTTTATAAACTCGGATCCAATCAACTAACATTGTTGTTTTACCCGATTCATTAGCAAGTTGTTGATCTGTAGGATCTGCTTCCCACCAACTTTGTAGCTCCATGTTAATAATAATATCAGCGGGTTTGTAAAAACCTTTACCTGATTGATAGCTGTAGGGATCGATAACCGATAGCGTTGATTTAGCACTGGCTGCTTTTAATGTTGCAAAGCTAAAGTCTTCATCGCTCACAGCATACTCTTCAGTAACTTGGTAGCCTTTGTCAATAATTATGTGGCCATTATCAGCTGCTGGGTAAGTATAGTGCCACTGATCGTTGATTTTACTAGCGAAGGCATTTTTGTAAAGTACACGCACTAACTCGCCATCAATGTAATATTCAAAGTGAAAAGGGCTTATCCAGTATGTACCCACTTGGATATACTGTCTATCACCACTATTCCAGCCAAAATCACCCCAGCTGGCAAATCCATGAATATCACTTTTCCACCAACTGTTGATATCGCGTGGTTGGTAATCAGTAAAGGGCTTTCGAATAAATGAATGATGGCTTAAATGAATCAATTCAGAGAAATAATCATTACCATTTTCTGCACCAGGGTAAGCTTCTATAATATCGATTTCTTGCGTATCATCTGGACTTAATAACCATACTGCTGCCGCTAATGATACATCAGGTAAGCTTACACTTGCTTCGACATAAGCTGGGTAGACAACCTGTCTTGCGGAGCTAATAACACCTGCATCAACTCCTGGTTTATCTTGCTTACCACTGCTTGCGCTTCGTGATACTTTAAAAGCTAGATTTCCATCCTTAACTGAAACGTGATCATGTTTCCAATAGGTCGAACCTGGGCCATCCCAATCGGCATGGTAAAAGTTATACCATTTATCATTTTCGCCAAAATAGGTTTTTTCAGTTCTAGGCGAAAAGTCATAGGTAAAGTCATCAGACATTGCTGTTACTTCAACCCAGTTTTTACCTTCACCAATCGCTGCAGGAACGGGTAATTGTTGGACGTCACTAGGGTCATAACTTAATGCTTTATAACCATTGCGTGCGATATCAGTAATCGGTGTATTAGGTTCCTCTACCGGTGGAGGCTGAGGAGCTGGGGTTTCGGTAGAGCTAGAGCCACAACCTGTTAAACCAATTGCCAGCAAAGGAAATAAAATTATTTTATTCATGATTTTTTCTCTTTTAATTAACTGCATAATAAAAGAGAGTGCCGATTTGACACTCTCTTTTATCTTATTTTCGTGAGCGTTTGAAGAATAAAAAAGCTCCCATTAGCATGATACCAAAAGTACCGAAAGCCCCACCTGTACGGATAGTTGGTTCAGTTGGATCAACTGGGTCAACTGGATCAACTGGATCAACTGGATCAACTGGATCAGTCGGATCGTCACCTACAGCAACCATGTTATCGATTTGGAATGAAGCTGCTAATGTTGCCCATGGCATTCCGTAAAATTGGATATATTGAATTTTACTAAGATCTACATCTGTACAAGTTGTTAAATCTAAGGTCATAGTATCCATTTTAGCAACGGCAAAACCATATTGCTCTAAATTACAAACTGCTGCATTTACATCTTCAAGTCGCAAAGCAAAATCAATTGCTGCACCAGATGTGTTGTAAACATCAAACTTAATTTCGTTATATTTACTTAAATCAAAGCTTGTTCCACCTAATCCACTAAATCCTACTTTTTGGTAGTCAGTACTATTAGCTGCATTGAACTCAATATCCCAAACCTGACCATCTGCCGAAGTAAATCCTGCATTTGCAGCAGTAAGATCATATGCAGCCCCATTATTTACATAAGCAACCTCATCAACAGGTTCAGCAATTGTTCCTTCAAATGTATTAATTACAGTGGTTGCAGCCATTGCTGATGTAGATAACATTGCTAGCGATATTGCTGAGGTTAATAATGTTTTTTTCATTTGTATATCCTTATATATGCATTGTTGATATGCCGCCTAACAGCTAGACGACATTTGTTTTTACTATTTAGAAAATCGATTTTGGTATAAACCTTTATTGAATGCTTTTGCCGCTTCAATTAGTTTTGTATAGGGTTGGTCAGCAATGGTGACAAAACCTACGTTGTAGTTTTCGCCATCCCACGCTCGGCCAGTTGCGGGTGAATCTAAGTATTGGAACCAATGTGCACCAACAAAGTAAGGGTTATCCACTACACTTTGCATGTACTTGGTATACATCTCAGCACGTTCTGCTTGGTTTGAAGCACTTACAATACCACCATGGAAAAGACCGGTATCTGTCGAACCAAAGTGGAACTCACCAATCACGCTTGGTTTATCAATTTTTGCTAACCACTTTTTAAAGTGCGCTTTTTTAGGATCGTTGAGGTCGTTTGCATAGAGGTTATAACTCATCACATCGACGTATTTTGCCGCCCCTGCTGCAATCTCTGGCGTTACACCCCAGTCTGCAAAGCGAGCCCCTAAATACATATGATTAGGTAAAACACGATTTAACTCAGCGTCAACAGTTGAAAAATATTTCTCTGATAATAGTGTTAACATTGCAGAGTAATCATTTTTCATACCTTTGTTTAACTTTTCGCGATGATCAAACGAAGTATCAAACTCCTTCCATGAACTAACGTTGGTATTCCATGCATTGTTCAATGCTTTGATTGTTGTATATTTACCTTTTAGATAGCTTGAAAATGCCGCTTTTGCAGGGCTCTCTTTTACATTATAAGATAGGGCATTAATGATTAAACCAAAGTGGTTGGCTTCATTAAGTACGTTACCCCAGCTGATCTCATTGTCGACAAAGATACCTACTAACCACGGGTCGTTTTTATCAAGTTGTTTAGCAAGTCCTTCTGCCATATCGCGCGCACTTACTTTAAACTCAGGGTCGAATGGATCATGAATCGGTCCCCAGTAGTCGTTACCGGTACTAATTCGCGCATGCTTGCCGTTGATCCAACCGTGTGCTTCATAAGCAACTTTTGTTGTGCCATAAAAGGCAGGATCAATCCAGTTTCCTAGCGTTGTAAAGCCCCATTCTTGCATACGATCTAGCGTTACTTCGCGCCATATTTTCATCGCTTTTTCTTTGTTGGTATCATATTTACGCATTAGATTTGCACGATAAAAACTGAATACTTCACCTTTTTGTACCGCTCCTGAATGGACATAGCCAGCATAGTCATAGCTTTCTGCTAGAGGATCTGAATATTCAGGTAACCATTCAAACATTGAACGACGTAGTTCAGATTTCAACTCAGCGCCTTCGCGTTTTTCAGGATTAGTAAAATCAATACCAGTTATTGTAACCGTGTCATCCATACGGATGTTATCAAGACCAGTCATAAAGAATAAGCAGCCTTCAGGATCAACTAAATTCCATTGACCATCGGTTTTTTCTGTACGGAAGTGACCGGTTGCCTTTAAGCGAGGCCCATCAGCCCAACCTCCAAATTTACATCTGCCTTGCATTGGCTGCGATTTACCAATATTGGCGAGCTCTTCTTGACCTTGTGTACGTAACTCTTCAACTGACTTGATTTTTTCGTTCCAATCATCACCTCTAAATTGACCAAATTTATCCACAAGGCCTTCATAACGGCTTGTATCTGCATCAATATTTGTAATTAAACGAATAGAATCGACTATAATTTCAGCGTCTTTTGTTGGGTTTTGAAGATAGAGCTGAATCGAAACAATGTTTGATAGATCTAATGATTTTTCACCCCAACCGTAACTAATTGCTTGTGCATTGTATGATTTTTTTGGCGGTTCACTACGCATGCCTGAAACAATTTTTCCGTCTAATTGACTAAGTGGCATGTAGTAGGTTGCTTTCTCATGTGGTTGTAGTGTCATATAGCTAGAGATACTATCTTTAACACCATCTGCTGTGCCGCCCCAGTTTTTGTTCTCAGCTTGATCCACGCGTAGAAACATTTGTACTGCATCATCGGTTGGATTTTCAATTTCAAAGGCTAGGCTAAAGTTATCTACGACAGACCAGTCCCAAGGTTCTTGTGCTTTGAAGGTAACATTAGGGTAGTCATCAGTAGCCGTGAATTTTATGTGTAATCCCTGACCTTCTTGTGTTTTTACTTTATTGATATTTGTAGCAACACTTCGTTCTGTGTCTACGAAACTGAGTTCACCATCATCAAATTCAGTGATCATTTGTAGCGTTGGAATAGAGCCCGCTTCAATTACTTTTTCTTCAGCAGAGATAAAGTCACCAGTCGCATCGATAAGTTCGAAATTATCAAGGATCACTGTTTGAGCGTCTATTGGCCCTTGTACAAAGACTTGCAGTTCAGCAAGTTTACGTAAGTTGAGGTTTTGCCCATCCCAGTAACCAGGTAGGTTGCGTTTACCACCGTTGAATAGCATTTCTACTGTTCTTGTTTCACCCGCAGGAATCTGTGTCGCATAGTTTAGTTGATTTGTTGCAGCACCCATTTGACCAACGTTATCGACTAATTTGAAAATGATATAAGCTTCTGTATCTGTTGGATTTGTGACATCAACTTTAAAACTGCCTTTGTTGTTCCAATTCCAAGGTTCACCTTGTGGGAAAAATTTTGCATTTGGCCAGTATTTAAATTTATTCGCTTCAGACACCGCTTCAAAATTAATTTGAACCGCATTTTTGCCTGCTGTTACCCCCGATTTAGAGACCAATTCCGCACTAGCATGTGATGTTTGAGCATTTGACAAAAAGGATGCTGTTTCAAAGTCTGGCAGTGAAGTTGCAGTATTGCTTGACGCATCTATTGCCGTATTTTTGGTGTCTGTTGATTGACAACCAACTACACCAAGTAAAATTGCTGGTATAACCAACGAAAGTTTATTTTTAATCATGATTTATCTTCTTAATTGTTACAGCATGTACGTTAATGAAATTGAAGAAACCTATTAACGTTAGCTTTTTGCTAAAACACTTTGCCACTCATTTAATAAGCGCCTTGAAGTTGAGGAAAAAGCCCGATAAAAGTGTTTATAGGGCTTTAAGGTTTTAACTAAGGGTAAGTCACTATTATTTTAGGATTTACCATAGCGTAACTCTTACCACCAAGCTTCAAATTGAGCGCCATAGGTTACGGCATCGTGTTTACCCATTTTCACATCGCCATCTAATCCCCAGCGGTCATAAACTTTAGTTTCGACATCTTGTTTTGCATAGGTTACAAAGAAGTGAATAACAGGACGATCCCAGAAGCCACCACCTATGTGTAAGTCTTGACTAAGTGTAACTTTATGGCCTTTGTTTTTCCCATCATCACCGGAGTTTACAGCAGTAAAATCGATCATTTCATAGCCAAGTTCAAGCTGTGTAGAAGTGCGTGTATTCCAGTTATAAGTATTTCGAACTACAAATGTATCCCAATCAGAATCGATTACTTTCATACCTGATTCATCGCGAGATTGTTGGTCGTATCTTGCTGATTCATGTTGCCAAATATATGAAACACTGAAAGCTTGGTTGAATGCATGGTAACCTTGCCAGAAACCACCGATTTGATACTCTGGTAAAGGCTCCCAACTACGTGTCATTGAACCTGATGCGTTATTTGAATAACGAATGAATAATTCGTTATAAGAGCCCCAATCTCCTAAGCGGAATTTTACAGCACCTTGATAAGCATCACGCTTATTTTTCTGTTTGTTTTCACTATCTGGACCTGATGGAGTACCAAAGTTTGCATATAGATTCATTGATAAGTCATCAAGTAGTTTGATGTCTGATAATGAAGAACTAAATGCCATTAACTCACCAGCACCATCTGCAGGCGCTTCAGCATAAAGGTTGCGTGTAACACCAAAATGAAATTTAGCAAAACCGAAATCGACGTTTTCAATACCAAAACCAGAACCATCATTAGACATTGATTGTGAATCTGTTAAAAAGGTTTCTACACGGTTGAAGTAACGCTTACCAGCCCAGACCGTTGCACTAGGGTTTGAAGGAATAAGGCCTGAACCTTGTGTATAAAGCTCATCCAGATCAAGGTCTGTTCCATACACAACATTGGCTTTTATGCCCCAATCCATATCATTTGTTGTTTCCCAACCATGAGCGATATGCATCTCTAACCAGTTTGCTTCATTACCAAGGCGGCCACCTGATGAGTTAGTGTAGGTATTGCCTGGTAAACGGAAGATATTCATACCATTATTCGCCCAGTCATAACCCGATTTATTTAAGATATCATCACTCGTAGTAGCCATGCCTCCTTTTGCGTAACCATGGTAACTAAAGCCTTTGTCAATTGCTTGAGCCGAAAAGGCAAGCATTATTCCGGAAAACAATGCTGAGTATTTTAAAAGGTTGTTTTTCATTTTTCGTCCTTAGATAAATGATGAAGTAAAGTTATAAATAATCGATTTCCTAAAATAGGTGTTTATTTATGGGGGTATTTTAAGGAATGGACAACCAATTTACAGTGATAGGTTTAACACTTTGGTTATATTATTAACCCTTATTATTTGTAGGTATATATTGGCTTTTGTTGTTCTTGTGCAATAAAGCATTGTTTATCAGTTGTTTAGGGCGTTTTGTTGGGTTTTTATACTTTTGTTTGTTAAGTGTTAATATTCATAATTGTGCTATGAATCACGAATTGGTAAATGATTGTTGTTTGTTGGTAGTTTGCCACTCTCTTGTTGGTAGTTGAATGGATGGTTATTTTTCCTTCGTTTTCTGTAAGTTGTTGAAGTTGAGCTTGTTTTTATGTTGCCCTATGTCCTTGTAATTGGTTGAACTGTTTGCATTTAAAGAGTGTGAGTATATTTACCCACACTCTTTATTGATAATATGTTATTTATAACGGCGAGGGTACATCTCATTATGTAGGCGTTTTGCTGCTGCTACCATAGGTTTATAGGGTACATCTGCAATAGAAACAAAGCCAACATTATAGTTTTCCCCATCGTAAGAACGGCCTGTTATAGGAGAGTCAATGTATTGAAACCAGTGAGCACCGACAAAGTAGGGGTTATCGATGACAGTATGCATATAATCTTCATACATTTTACTACGCTCTACTTGGTTGTCTGCACTCACTAACCCTGGATGATATAAGCCAGTATCTTTAGAGCCAATATGGAACTCGCCAATAATGCTGGGCATATCGACCTCTTCTAAAAAGGTCCACTGCTGTGGATGTAAGCCCTCTTTGTAGTAGTTGTAACTAATCACATCACAATGTTTTGCAGCGGCTCTCACCACATCGGGGGTCATACCCCAATCTGCAAATCGTGCACCTAAATAGAGGTGGTTTGGTAGCTGTGCTTTTAATGACTCGTTAACCACTTTGAAATACTCTGCAGCGTAGATCTCTAATAGCATGCCGTAATCTTCTAATTGTGCTTCGTTATGGGCTAATCCTGAGACCCCTTTTTCTATCACTTGCCAGCTTGAAAATGCCGTTGACCAACTACTATTTAATTGCTCAATGGTGTGGTATTTCTCTTTCAGCTGTTGTGTAAATACCGTTTTAGTTGGTGAAGTTTCATCATCAAGGCTTAAGGTGTGAATGGCAATACCGTGCTGGCCTTCGATAGTGCCCATGCGCCCCCACGATTTTTCATTATCGATGAATATCCCCACACACCAAGGAGAATCTTGGATCTCCTCCTTAATTTGAGCAACGGTCACTTCAGCGCGCTCTCTAAATAATGGGTCAAAGGGATCAGGCAGTGGCGACCAAAAATCATCGCCACTACTGACGGTTTTAAAGTTACCAATTATCCAACCATTAGCAAAAAAGGCGACTTTTTCATTGCGGTAAAACTCAGGTGCAGCCCAGTTGCCCAAAGAGGTAAAGCCCCAGTTGATCATACGGTCAATGGTGACGTCACGCCATTTTTGCAGGTAATTTTCAGTGCCATATTTGCGCTCTAAATTGGCGGAGTAGAAGCTGAAGGTTTCGCCGTGGTCTAGTGCGCCATCAAAAAGTTCACGCATATAACCATAATGTTGACCTAATGGCTCATCGTATTTAGGCAACCAATTAAAACAGTCACGGCGCACTGCACTGCCTACAAATGCCGTTTCTTTAGCTGCATCAGAAGCAGTGATTTTTTCAATCGAATCTTCAGGTGTTAAATCATCCGGATGACGTTGTTCGATAAGCGCTTGATCATAATCGATGCCGGTAATGGTGTATGCGTTCGCAAGGCGAATAACATCAATACCGGTTGCAAAGTAAGGGTAGCCCTCTGGGTCGATCAACGACCATTGGCCATCAAATTTTTCTGTTCTAAAATAGCCTGTTGCTGTAAATTTTTTCGCACCGGTATAACCACCAAAGCGTGAGCGGTTAGTGAGCGCTCCCTCTTTTAGCTCTGCTAACTCCTCGTTCATGAAGCGAGTTAATTGTGCTTCATCGTGTACTTTTTCAGGATATTCAAACTGTGCATTTTGACCAAACTCATCGATGATATTGGTGAGAAACTCAGGGTTAACATCAGGGCTTAGCATTAAGCGAAATTGGCTGAAAATAAGGTCATGATCAATCAACGTTCCGTGGATACTCAGTTCAATAGACGCAATTGCTGTCAGGTCAATATTCATTGACCCCCACATCCAGGTTGCATATTCAAAGGGGCTAGACCATGGTGCAGGGTTGGAACGAAAACCTGAATAATAGTTAGTGCGGCCTGTTAAATATTCACCTTTTAATTCAACAAGGTAAGTATTTTTTGTTGACCCTTTTATATTAATACTACGGCTATGCATGGTGCCATTTTTATCGAATATATTGATAAACACCTGTGTAGAGCGTGCTCCGAGATTGTTTGCATCGAAGGCAAAACAGAAGTTTGTTAATTGGCTCCAGTTCCATAAAATATCGTTTTGAGGCTTTAAAAAAACAGAGGTTTTAAAGTTTTCTTTACTTTGAGTATGTATTTTTAAACCATACTGCTGCTCATCATGTTGAGAAACAATCGGCGTGATTTCTGCATCTACATTTGAAAATGAAAATTCGTTGGGCAGTTTTGCATCGTTAAAATCAAACAGAGTGACTGACGTGTCAAACTCTGATCTTTTGATCGCATCTTGGGTTGAGATTACCATTATTTATTTACCTATGATTAATTGTCTTATCCTTTATTGATTCTAGACCAATTGAGTGTGGGTGTTAACCAATTTTAAAGGCTAATATATGATCTGACTCGCATCATGACGGATTAATCACCCTGTAATGCTGTTAACATTTTTATCCATATTTTTGAAATTGTTATCACTTTGCCATTGGCATAGTTTGTAATAAAAATAATGTTGGAAAATTCACTATTTTAACCCTGAAATAAAGGAATAATTTTTTGTTTTGTGTGCTGACAATAACTCACCTATTGCGCTCTATTAACAATGGGGTAGACTGGCATTATGAAAACAGTTTACGTTTATTAAAAATTATAAATGGTGGTTGATGCATGGATAAAGTAAATACTAAAAGACGTTATTACGATATTGGTTTACAAATTGAAGGGTTGCTCTATTCTGGTGTTTTTCAAGCTGGCGAGCGACTGCCATCAGAGCGCGAATTAAGTGAAAGATTTGAGACTAGTCGTGCAACCATTCGAGAAGCAATTATTATGCTTGAATTGAAAGGGCTCGTTGTTGTGCGTCAGGGGGCAGGAATTTATTTTATTGATTCGCCAGATAAAATCACTAACCGTTCTTTTATTCCCCATAGTGACATTGGCCCCTTTGAATTGTTGCAAGCGCGACAAATCATTGAAAGTAATATAGCTGCGTTTGCGGCAAGCCAGATTAAAATTAATGAACTGCGTGAATTAAAGAGAGTACTCGACGCTCAAATTAATGAACTCGATGGTGACAGCGAAAAATTTGAAGAGTTAGACCGTCAGTTTCATAGTTTGATTGCTGAATCAACACAAAACAGAATGTTGATTAATCAAGCTAATGAGATGTGGAAATCGGTTAGAACTAACAATCCTCTTTGGCGTGAACTTAATAATCAGTTTCTCCATAATATTGAATTAAAAAAGATGTGGCTCAATGATCATAAGCGTATTCTTTTAGCATTACAAAAAAGATCTTCTGAAGAAGTACGTCAAGCGGTATGGCAACATATAGAAAATAGTAAACAACAGTTAATGAAAATAGCAGGTAGTGATGTAGAGAATGTAGATTTAGAGGATTACTTCTTTAGCTTAGATCTTGACATTGAAATGTGATACTAATCTGGAGAGATATTAGGTCCATTTTTTGCTATTAGATAGCCACGTTGCATCCAATCGCAATTATTCAATCACAGCTATAAAAGTAAGTGAATACTTGCTTTTATAGCTAAAGGTTAGCCTATTTTAAGCACGGCACCCGATGAGGTTTTATATTTCCCGCCACGAAGTGCACAGAAAAGATATTCTGGTTTACCATCACGCATCAGCAATTGTGGACGTTCAAAGCGTCCTTCATGATCTAACCGGTTAGTTGTTCATCGAAATAGTGGTGAGAGTTCATAAATGATATCGTCGGTTCAGACCAATATATTCCATCTTGTGATTCAAAATAGAGCCCATATTGGTGATTCCAAACACCCATGTCGCGCATAATCATTTTGAATTTTCCATCTTCTGACCAAACATAAGCATCTTCACTTTGTGCATAGCCTCCTTGTGCGCGTAAATCAATGATAGGCTGCTCTCTTTTAATCCAAGGACCCGCTAAACTATTTGCAACAGCTAATCCATATTGTCTATTTGAGCGTTTCCAATCTCCCTCCTGGAGGTCTTTTTCCCAATCGCTAATTGACCAACTCTTATAATAGAGCCATAACTCCCCATTAGGGTGTTGCAGTAAAGCGGGGTTAGATGTACATATTGAATCCCATGCATTACGATCTGGGTTGTTTCAATAATAGGGGTGTCACAGCGCTTCCATGGGCCATAAAGTGAATCTGAGGTTGCCATACCAATACGCTTACTGTAAACGCTGCCCTCAGTGGTGCCGATATAAAACAGTGCATATTTATCACCAATTTTATGAATGGTTGGGTTATGGCAAGTCATTGAATCCCACCAGTCACCGCCTCGCCCTGTAAGTGCGATATCTACGGTTTCATAAGGACCTTCGGGTTTGTCGGCAATAGCATGTGCTATTTCACAACAGGAAAGCCAACCAAGGTGGGTTGCTTCATTTTTCCAGCGTGAATAAAAAAGATGAACTTTGCCATCAGGGCCATATATCGGAGAGCATCCCCATACATTATTATCTTTATCTTCTAAAATACGGCCAACACCTGTGAGTTGATAACAAAATTCAGAAATAATTGCAGGTTTATTTTCAGTGATCGATAACATTATCTTCTCCTGATCAGAGTGATTAAAAAGGTTGTGGGATTACTGTTGTGTGGTTGTGAATAGCGCAGTGGTATTGTATTGAAAATGCCTCTCACATAGAGAGGCATTGAATAGAGGGGATTATTTAACAGCGCCTGCTGTCATACCATTAACAATCTGTTTCGACAATGCGAAGAATAGTATTAGTAACGGTAACGATGCAAGTACCGCTGCTGGGAATAACTGTGTCGGATCAACCGAGTAAGTTCCTAACAGTCTTAATACAGCTGGCATAATTGTTAGTTTAGTCTCAGTGGTGATGTAGATAAGTGGGTTAATAACATCATTCCAACAAGATAAAGTCACAAATATTGCAAGGGTACCCGTGATTGGTTTAAGCATTGGGAAAATGATAAACCAGTATGTTTGTAGGAAACTAGCACCGTCAAGGCGTGCCGCTTCTTCTAACTCAACCGGAATCGCTTTGATAAAGCTGGTATAGAAGAAAACACCTAATGGTAAGTTACCTACACTATAAACAATAATTAGACCAATAGTTGAATCAAGTAGCCCTAAATCACGCATAAATAGGTAAAGTGGTGTTAGTGCTGCAAAGGGTGGAATAATCATACCTAACATAAAAAATATGTAAGCAAAGTTTGATATTTTGCCACGTAGTCGTGCTAACGGGTACGCCGCTAGTGAAGACAAAATAGCAACCACAACAATGGTCGATACGGTAATAACGATGGTATTAAAAACAGCACCAAAGTAGTTCATTTCGCCAATGACGTTAACGTAGTTTTCCCACTGTAGAGTATTAGGCAGACCAAGCGGGTCCATCATAATCTCTTTACGTGTACGGAAAGACATGAAGAGCATGTATAAAACGGGTGATACGATAACAAATGTAAAAAGACCCATTAATGCAGTTAAACCACCGATTTTTAAGCGACGCGTTGTAAATAGGTCTTTTATTTTTTGACCAGTGTCTGTGCTAGATGTAGCTGGGTTAGTGATTGTAGTGTTCATTAGATACGATCCTCTCTTGCACGTAGGTAACTGTTTTGAACTAATGTGATGATGCCAACGAAGCCGATCATAACAACTGAAAGGGCGGCAGCCATACCATATTTAAAGTCTTGGAAAATTAAGTGGAAAATTTGTAATCCTAGCGTCATTGTTGCGTAATCAGGACCACCGGCTGTCATGATAAACGGGAATTCGAATGATTTAAGTGTACCAATCGTTGCGAGTGTTAAGTTAACCGTGATTGCTGGAGCCAGTAAAGGGATATCGATGTGCCAGAACGATTTCACCGCAGATACACCATCTAGCTTTGCTGCATCTTTAATTTCTGAAGAGATACCTGCATAACCCGCTAAAAATATTGCAGTAGAGTAACCAACAAACATCCAAACATGTACTGCTGCAACTGAAAAGATTGCAATTGAAGAATCACCAAGCCAGACCTGTTGTAGGTTGTCCATACCTAAAGCAACAAGGGCTTCATTTAGGCCACCGCCTATTGGGGCGTATAAATATTGCCATATATAACCCGCAATAACTAAAGAGAGCATTGATGGCACAAGAAGAGCTGTTCGTAAAAAATTACGGACAACGGGTAAGCTGTTCAAAATGGCAGCGAAAACAAGCCCTATACCATTTTGGAAAACAACGACTACTACGCCATAAACTAATGTGTTTTTAAGGACTTGAATATAACGTTGGTCTTGGAAAATCTCTTTATAATTTTCGAAGCCTATCCATTTAGCTTCACCAACCCCTGCATACTCTGTCATCGAGAGAGAGAAGCCATTCATAACTGGGTATATCATGAAGATAACATACATTAATAGCGCTGGAATTAGCAGATAGAGTCTTTTATCAATTTTCACAACCATTTACCTTTTTAATAATAATAACTAAGTTAAAGGCAGCTAAGCGTGCTTAGCTGCCGACAGATTTAGCGTTTAGCTATATCTTTTTTCACTATCTCATCCCAACGTTTTAAGATTACATTGTAATCTTGTTCGGGTCCAACATGAACGATACGATATCATTTACCATGTCTCGTGTTAAATCTACAGGTAAAGCGCCAACAGGGAAGGTGACATAATGTAATCCATCACGAGCTTTAAGGTAATCACCCGCTACAGATTCAGGTAAACCAGAAGTACCACCTGCAAGTGACGTTAGGCCTGTATCTGCTTCTAAGAATACTTTAAGATTTTGATCGTGAGTCCAGAAATCAATCCATTTTTTAGCTGCATCAACATCTTTAGCAGCTGTTGGAATTGCCCAACCTGGACCAATGTAATCTAATGTAACGCCCGATGAGCCTGTTGCCGATGGGAATGGGTGAACAGAAAAATTCTCTGGTAAAGAGTCGTTCATAAATGGAGTTATATTCCATAGACCTTGTGGTAACATCGCAACTCGACCTGATTGGAATGTCGTTAGACCAACAGACCATGGATCCGTACCAGCAGAGATTTTAGGATCAAAACATTTTGCGTCAATCAATTTACGGAATGATTCAAATGCCGCTTTCATTGCTGCGTCATCTGCAAATTTGATATCACCGTTGTTGAATTTAGCTAGGCGATCTTGGCTTGGCACGTCACCATCAGCAAGACCCATTGCTAAGAAAAAGATATATGGAGTCCAACCGCCATTGCTTCGCTGGTAGTACCAAAGGTTGAATGCCTTTAGCATTTAACGTATCACAAGCAGCTGTGAAGTCAGCAATCGTTTCTGGATAAGCTTTTATACCAGCTTTAGCGAACAGGTCATCATTTACATATACACCCATTCCTGATATTTGCAGCATTGCATAATAAGTTTTATCATCAAGACCTAAGTAAGGGCGTAAATCAGGTTGGATGCGTGATACAAAAGATTGGTCACCAATATCCATCAGCTGGCCATTACCACCCCAGTGAGTGATGAAATCTTGGTCAACCATGATCACATCTGGAGGAGTTCCTGCTTGGAAGCGTGCAGGGATACTTGTTACCATATCATTACGTGACATATAGTTTAATTTAACTTTGATATCTGGGTTTTCTTGTTCGAATTTTTTAATGAGTACTGGGAAGTTAGCAACTTCAGTACCGGCTCCTTTCCAACTTGCCACCTCAAGTTCTACTTTTGCAGCAAATGCAGAAGTGGAGAGTGCTAAAGCAGTGAACATAGCTAATTTATTGAGTTTCATTTTTACCATCCTTTATTAACCCAGAACCAAATAGTGGCGCTGGAAGTTTTTGGTTGTTGTGAGTGTCACTATAAAAATTGGCTTACCAAATTTTTGCTAAGGTTAACAACTTTCCGCGAAAGAGAATGTGATTGGGCTCAAATTAAGTGACTCGACGTATTAAAAGTGAATGAAATAAACTTAAATTATGAATTAAATCACATTCCTTACTCAAACAGTTAAAATTCATTTACCAATAATGATTTTTTGAGGTAGTTTGGTTGATAAATAGGTTCCCTCAAATATTAAGGCTAAATGAAATGGCAGATATAACACTCAGAGACGTAAAGAAGAGATTTGGAAAAGTTCAGACTATCCATGGAGTTGATTTAGATATCAAACACGGTGAATTTGTTGTTTTTGTTGGTCCTTCTGGTTGTGGTAAGTCTACTTTACTACGTTTGATCGCAGGCTTAGAAACAATTTCTGATGGTGAAATTTATATTGGCGACAAGCTAGTTAATAATGTTGAGCCATCGGAGCGTGGTGTCTCTATGGTATTCCAATCCTACGCGTTATACCCTCATATGACGGTAGAAGAGAATATGGGATTTGGTTTACGCATGAATGGTATGTCAAAAGCCGAAGTTAAAAAACAGGTTCAGCTTGCTGCTAAGACGTTACAACTTGAAGCTTTGTTAGATCGTCGCCCTAAAGAGTTGTCTGGTGGCCAGAGGCAACGTGTTGCAATCGGACGTTCAATCGTAAGAAAACCAAGCGCTTTCTTATTCGATGAGCCACTTTCTAACCTTGATGCTGAGCTGCGTGTTGAGATGCGTCTACAAATCGCACGTTTGCACCACGAAATCGATACAACAATGGTTTATGTAACACATGATCAAGTAGAAGCGATGACGCTTGCTGATAAAATTGTGGTACTACGAGATGGTAGAATTGAGCAATATGGCTCGCCACTTGAGTTATACAATAAACCCGTTAATACCTTTGTTGCTGGCTTTATTGGTTCACCACGAATGAACTTTATTGATGTTGATGTTGTTACAAAAGAGGGGGAAACGTTAACAGTTAAACTAGGGGATGATCAGATTATCCCGATTACTATCAAAAACCTTGAAAACATTACTCTCGGCGAAAAAGTGAAAATTGGTATTCGTCCTGAGCATATTTATATGGACGGTGAAGGTGAAATTACTATTAAATTCCAAAGTGAGGTTGTTGAACGTTTAGGTAACAGCACTTATCTGTTGGTCAGTTTGCAAAACAATCTGGATTTGTTGTACATCACCCCGGTGATAAAGAGGTCGTTGAATTTGAAGAGATTGAATTGACCTTAAGTGTTAACGATTTTTATGTATTTAGTGAAGATGGTTTATGTATTAGCAATGGTTAATTTATTAGCGGTTGCTTAACCTCTTTTTATCTACCACTAAAAACCTCGCAATCGCGAGGTTTTTTTATGCAACCTATTTTTGTTCGTGTTTTATATCGACTACATCAATTAATGCAATCGGTAAGTAACTATTCAACCACATTAAATTTAATGCTGTTTTAACCAGTAAAATAGAATAACTATTTATTGTAATCATAACCATTAATACTAATTTGCATAAGTATCTGATCTCGCTATTACTCAATCATGCGCCTTGCACTGCATCCTTTTTCTTCAACAAGCCTGACCACAGTATTATGCGGAATGGTATTTAAGTATGGATGTATTAATATATCAATCAACATAGGTCAATTAATCGCCTAAATTGGTATGGGTGTCTTTTGAATTTAATTTCCTCTTAAATCGTGATTAACGCCTCTAATAATTAGTGGCTTTTGTTATTTACCGCTGTCCACTGCTCTTTCACCCCTTTTTATTTTGTTTTTTTGACCTATTTTTTATGTTTGTATTTTATTTAAGATCAACAAAATAGCTGTTTCAGCGCTTCATAACGCAAAAACATCAATTTTGGTCGGCAATTAACCCCTTTTTACGGTATATTGGTTGATGATTGGTAATAGAGGTATTTATGGGAAATTTAAGTTCAAAAAGACGTTACTTTGAGATTGGCACACAGATAGAAGAGCTGCTCTACTCTGGTGTCTTCAAAGTGGGGCAGAGGTTGCAATCCGAGCGAGAACTGAGTGAAAGGTTTGATACTAGCCGTGCAACAATTCGAGAAGCGATTATTATGTTGGAGCTGAAGGGACTGGTTTCGGTTAAACAGGGCTCGGGCATTTTCTTCAAAGAAAACATTCAGTCGAGTATACCGAGATTAGGCTCGCTTGAAAATGATATTGGACCATTTGAATTATTACAAGCAAGGCAGATAGTTGAAAGTAATATTGCCTCTTTTGCTGCGACTCAAATTAAACCAACTGAGCTTAGAGAATTGAAGGAGGTATTGACCTTACAACAAAATGAGATTAATGGTGATAGCAAAAAGTTTGAAAAATTAGATCAAAAATTTCACCAGTTAATATCAGAATCGACTCAGAATCGAGTGCTTATTCAACAAGCCGCAGAAATGTGGAAAAATGTACGGGTAACAAATCCTTTGTGGTTACAGCTTAATACAAAGTATCTGCATGAAGAGAAGTTGCAAGCACAATGGATTAATGATCATAAAAGAATATTAGTTGCCTTACAAAGGCGCTCTCCTGAAGATGCGAAACAAGCGGTATGGCAGCATATAGAAAATAGTAGGCAAGAGCTGATGAAAATAGCCAGTGCCTATGATGAAGATGTGGATTTAGATGATCTGTTTTTTGCTTCAGATATTTAGTGATGAAAAATCGAGTAATATATAGTGGATTTTTTACTACATATGGTTTTTATTTGATGCTTATCACATAGTAATTGGTTTAATGTTTGCTACAATGCGGTAAACCAATTGCCGTTTGATAGATTTAAATGGTTTATAAACTTAAATTAACAGCGATTATGATGGAGTAAAAATGAAACGTTATCAGATGTATGTCGATGGAAAGTGGATCGATGCTAAAAATGGAAAAATTGACACAGTAATAAGCCCGTCTACTGAAGAGGTTGTTGCTGAAATTCAAGACGGTGATGCTTTAGATGCTGATCATGTATTGAGCGTGGCTAAACGTGCTCAATCTGAGTGGAAACGAACGACTGCTCGCTACCGTGCGGAGTTAATGCGTAAATTTGCACAAGAGATCCGTAACAACAGAGAACGCTTAGCTGAGTTACTCGTTACAGAGCAAGGTAAACTACTCCGAGTTGCACTTGGTGAGGTGGACGTTGCGGCATCATTTATTGAGTATGCATGTGATTGGGCGCGGCAAATGGATGGTGATATTGTTCAATCTGATAATGAAGATGAGCATATCTGGATTCAAAAAATTCCACGTGGTGTTGTTGTTGCAATTACAGCATGGAATTTCCCATTTGCGTTAGCGGGTCGTAAAATTGGACCTGCGCTGGTAGCGGGTAATACGATTGTTGTAAAACCAACTTCTGAAACACCTTTAGCAACACTTGAACTTGGTTATATCGCTGAAAAAGTAGGTATCCCTGCAGGTGTTTTAAACATTGTAACAGGTGGTGGTGCTAGTTTAGGTGGTGCATTAACAGGTCATAAATACACGAATATGGTGACAATGACGGGTTCAACACCTGTTGGTCAACAAATCATTAAATCAACAGCGAATAACATGGCTCACGTACAGCTTGAGTTAGGTGGTAAAGCACCGTTTATTGTTATGGAAGATGCGGATTTAGAGCAAGCTGCTGCGGCTGCATTACATTCTCGTTTTGATAACTGTGGTCAAGTTTGTACTTGTAATGAGCGCATGTATGTACACGCTTCTGTCTATGACCAGTTCATGGAAATCTTCATGGCTAAAGTGAAGGCGCTTAAAGTGGGTAACCCAATGGATGCTGAGTCTGATATGGGCCCGAAAGTGAACAAACGTGAACTTGAACATATGGTCGAGTTAGTTGAACAAGCTAAAAAAGAGGGCGCTACAGTTCTATTTGGCGGTAACCGCATCACTGGTGGTGAGTTTGATAAAGGTTTCTGGTTTGAACCAACTATCTTAACAGATGTAACGCAAGATATGACAATTGTTCATGAGGAAGCGTTTGGTCCAATTTTGCCTGTTGTTAAGTTTGCGACATTTGAAGAAGTGATTGGGTATGCTAATGATAGTGAGTATGGCCTAGCGACAATGATCTGCACGAAAAACATGAAATATGTTTACCGTTTAACGCATGAGCTTGAAAGTGGCGAAATCTATGTAAATAGAGGCCATGGAGAGCAGCACCAAGGCTTCCACAACGGTTATAAACTAAGTGGTACGGGTGGTGAAGATGGTAAATACGGTTTTGAACAGTATTTAGAGAAGAAAACATTCTACGTTAACTACGCATAATAGACTTTCTATTTAAGTAAAAAAACCGAGATTATTCTCGGTTTTTTTGTTTTTATGCCATTCCACATAATATTGTATCAGGGCTTGTTGAGGAAAAATGATGGAGAGCAAGGCGCATGATTGAGTAATAGTAGGCTATTGCGATTGAATGCAACGCAGCTTTCTATTATTTTTAACCAACAAGATGATCAGATACTTATGCGGATTGGTATTACCATAGTATTGCGATTGAATATAGCGCGCTATTTCAAATTACTACCTTCTATTCTTACTCCATACTGCCAGCCAGTCTTTTAATCAAACAGTGGCTTACGCAGAGGAAACTTTTTCAGCGGAGGAGATAATATCAAGCGAGCTATCCCCTTTTTAAGGGATGGCTCGCTTGTTGTGTCCAATAAACTTAAAGTGAGGTGGAAAGGGAGATAGTTTGGCTATATTGCCCTGACATAGAGTTTTGAGTGTCCTCAAGTGAAACTGTTAATTCTCCCTTTTGTCCAGGTAAAACCTTGACAATAGCGAGAGCTCTCCCCTCCTTTGTTTGGATCCAATGATTGCCATGTGCAGCACTGTTTTTAATTGAACCATTATCGGCACCAACCCAGGTGATATCGCCACTTAGTTGGAAAGTTAATCTCTGCTGTTGATGTTTTATCGGCACACCATTAAAGTCCATGAGCTGTATTACAAGTTGCTTGTATTGCTCATTGTTCGCTGATTCATCTTTAACTGATATATCACTGATCGCACCTGAAGTGGTGAGTGATTGTGTGGCTCTTATTTTATCTTGATCATAACCTATCAGCTCAATTTTCCCTTCTACGAATGGAACCACCCAGCGGAAAGTACGATCTTTTTGTTCAGTTAATAAACGTGAGCCATAACTTTGTCCATTAATAAATAGCGTTAACGTTTCACAATTGCTGACCGCTTCAATAAGAATTAATTCATCCTTTTGATAGTTCCAATGCTGATTTGACTCTGGCCATACCCATAATTTTTGCTCCCATGCGTCTGGATCGCTCTCCTGCGCATGATAGGTTTTAATATCAAAATCGATCTCGCGCTCTTTTGCTGGGATGGTGGTCATATGAACTATCGGCTCATCTGACCAAAGTGATTGGAACAGATAAAATGAAGATTTTTCAAATCCAGCCGCATCAAGTAACCCACTATCCGTTGTTCTTGTTGGCCACTGCCCATGTGTTTCACCCATGTAATTAACGCCAGTCCATAAAAATAATCCGCTGACAAATGGGCGTTCACTGACCGCTTTCCATTCATGCCATTGCGATAAATTTTCATTACCAATAATGGGCAGATTCGGATAGTGTTGGTGTGCATAATCATAAATAACTCGTCGGTAGCTAAAACCAATAACGTCTAATGCATCTGCATATCCCGACAGATAACTTGTTGAGGGCAAGATACAGTTCGCGGTAACAGGGCGTGTTGTATCTAGCTCCTTAACCCATTTAGCTAGTTTTTGCGCGGTTTTACCAATGTTGTACTGATGTTCAGGTAACGTGTCCAGCAGGTTTTTAATTTTCTTGGGGGAGTGAGGTGGCTGGCTCCAGAAGTAGTTACCATCCCAGCTGACATCAAAGAATCCTGTTGCTTCAACGTTACGTGGGTAGGTCCACTCAATCTCATTACCGATACTCCACATAAAGATAGAGGGGTGGTTAATATGGCTTTTTAGTGTGTTTTTGAGATCTTTCTCGGCGTCTGTTTGAAAATGCTCAGTATAGCCACGACTGATGAAATCATCGTGTTGGTCATTCATATTTAAACGCTTATCTTTAGGGAAATCCCATTCATCAAAAAATTCATCTTGTACTAATACACCAAGCCTATCACATAAATTTAATAAGCGTTTAGAGGCTGGATTATGTGCGATACGTACAGCGTTTACACCACAAGCTTTAAGTTTATTGAGGCGTCGCACCCAAACTTCATCGGGCACTGCTGCCCCAACCAAGCCACCATCATGGTGGAGGCAGACCCCTTTTATTGGTGTCAGTTGATCATTAATACTAAAGCCATTGTCTTTGCAAAAAGCTATTTTTCTAACCCCAAAAGTATCTGTTACACAGTCGACAACTTGATTATCAACGATGACCTTTGCGTTAAGCTGATACAGATGCGGTGTGTCAGGGTGCCATTTTTTAGCTTCATTGATTGTATGCTCTATTGTGACTTGTGCTTTATTTCCACTGAGCGTTGTGTTGTAAATATTTTCTTGTATTAATGCACCAGAGTCGACAGAAGAGATAGTTGTTGCTACCTGAGCAGCTGTTTCTTGATTGCAAGGTAAACCGGTCAGTGATAAGTCTACTGTTACCTCCGCTGTATTATCTTCATTCAGCTGAGTGGTGATCACGCTCCCCCAAATAGGCACATGAATCTGGTTGGTGATATGTAGGTGGACATCACGGTAGATACCTGAACCGGTATACCAACGCGAGTCAACATAACGGCGACGGTCAACCTCTATTGTTAGGGTATTCTCTGCACTTAAAAAAGGGGTAATATCAAGCACAAAGGGGGCATAACCATTCGCCTGAAAATGTATTTTTTGGTCGTTGAGATAAATGGTTGCATTGTTGTATATGCCATCGAACTCAAGGTACGCGTGTTGATTATCTGCTGATAGAGGATTTGTAAACTCTTTTTTATAAGTCCCCATTCCACCAGGAAGGTATCCTGTCGCGCCATCCCATTGCTCAGAAAACTGCTCTAAAATACTCCAGTCATGCGGTAGGGTGACAGTGTGCCAGTCAGAACGCTGTTCATCTCGCGCTAACTGAAATTGCCAGTTTTTATTAAATAGTGTTGTTATTCTTGGGGAGATAGGCGTATTCATTATATAACCTTTTAAAGCTGAGTTGTGTTAGTAATAGAATGTATTCGCTAAAAATAATAGCCCCAAGCAAACATTTGTCGGGGCTATACCAGCAGGGTAGTGTGGTTTATTTAATTACTATTTTGGAAAGTGCCTGAACTAAGAATCTGACGTTTTATGGTGTATAGACAAATATAGTTCCAGTTCCATGAAGGGTCATATTTATGACAAACACCCCAGTTTAACCCTGGATTTGCAAAACTTCCTTCATCTGCCTCTCTAAAAATACCGAGTGCTTCTGGCGCACCTTTTATGTGCGACATGATTTCAAAGTTTATGCCATCTTTTGCCCATTGGATTGTATTTTTTTCAGGTCCATCGGTAGTAATTAATGAAGCGATACCCCCATTTTGGTGCCATACAGCAACTTCATGTCCTGAATTAGAGATAGGGTTATATTCTGATTTTATATATGGTCCATGGATATTATCAGCGATTGCCACACCATGTTTTATTTCACGGCCGCCCATGTTCATCTCTTCACCCATTGTTTCTCCCTTGTAATAAAGGAAAAACTGGTTATTAAAAAACATTAAGCAAGGATCGTGTACTTTATGGCTATCAAAGCTACCCTTTGATTTTACGTGGAAACGATTATCTTCATCCCCGTCCCATTGACCATCTCTTGCTGGGCTCAGAATAGGCTCTGGTGATTTTTCCCATGGGCCAAATGGCGAATCAGACCATGCCATTGCAATCTCTTCATACTGACGATTGGTGTAAGGAGATTTTACCGTTTGATAAACCAGGTAAAACTTACCTTCATGCTCTAACACCTCGGGGGTAAATACTGCGCGGTCATCGTAACTACCTGCTTCACCTGCTTGCACGGCAGGGCCTTGCTCTTTCCATGTTATTTTATCTTCAGAGGTTGCATGCCAAACTTCCGTTTTATCCCATGGAAAGACTTTATCCTCTATATTACCGGTAAAGCCTTTTGTTTCACCCTCTCCTTTTGTGTACCAGCAGTGATATAAGCCATCAACTTTGATAACAGCAGTCGGATCGCGACGAATAACGCCCTCTTGATAAGCAAAGTCACCTTTAAGCTCAACTACATCAAACTCTACCATCCAATCTGGGCCACGGTTATCGTAACCTCGCTCTATTGCACGTAAGCTTGCAAGACTGAGCTTTTTTTCTGTTGTCATGCTTTTCTCCAATATAAAAATTGACATTAGGAGGAAAGGTAAACCAATATTGCCTTTAAGGCAATTGAAGAGTGCATTTTTACAGAAAGAAGTTGTGCAGATAGTGATTTGTCGCACAAATAAATATTGTCACATGAACGAAATAACACTAGTCGTTGCTCTTATGTTGCTGATTTGTAACTGTTTGTGTGATTTTTCTGTTTTTTGTTGAGTATTTATCATTTTCCGCTATTGAATCTATTGGTTGTAATTGGTTTTCCTGTTAGCATTGAAAGTACTGCTTCGCGCCTATTTTGGTAAACCAGATGGTGTTTGCTGTGTTGTCACCATTAAATATAATGTTTAATGTGATGTGCTAAGGGTAAGGTTTTTTATAATTGAAATTAAGGATGTAATTATATGTTATTTGGTAATGTTCAAAAGCTAAGCATGCTTAGCTATGCAAGCAATGAATTGGTCGCTTTGATTAAAGAGGCGCTGGCGCTAGTTGAAGGTAAAAGTGATGGTAAATACCCACTATCTGCGGCAAACGCCTTTGTGATCGTTGCCCATGGTGAAACTGAGTTACGTGAACAACGTCGCTCTGAAATCCATAAGGCTTATATTGATGTGCAGGTGGTTTTACAGGGGAGTGAAGCGATTGGTTACTCTTATTCACTTGACGAAAACAGCGCTGCATTAACCTCCTTAGAGAATGATGTAACATTTTTTGATGATGTCGAAAATGAACAATTTGTTAATCTATATGCGGGTGATTTTGCTATATTTTATCCAAATCAGCTGCATAGACCGCTCTGCGCTATTGATAAACCTGAGAAAGTAAAGAAAGCGATCATTAAAATTCCTAAAGTGCTATTCGATTGATTTTCAGTGCCTAATTGAGTGTTATAATCTACTTTATTACACTCAATTGTTGCCCCTTTTTAGTTAATAATAGTTTGCTTATCCTCGCTTATTTCTCATCATAATGACTGTTGTCCCTACCAATGTTATAAATTGCTATCAAGATCACTTTATTTTTCTTATTATCTATCTTGCTGTTTTTAAAGTGTTTATTTTGCTGTTTTCTCTATTTATTAGTCTAGATAACAAAATGAACGTTAAATTTTCTGTATTGATCACTAAATTTTTCGTATTGGTATGTAGAATTGCCTGAATACGTCAACCTGTTGTTATTTTTGGTTGACTTTTTTTGTGATTAAAAGGAGACACCTGTGTATTTAAAAAAGAATGCAATCGTACTTGCTATGATATCTGCCACCTTAATTGTCGGCTGTTCTATTAATACTGATAATGGGAAGGAACCATCGAATGCAGCCCAAACTGCTGAGACGGATATGACCAGTGCAGCCGTTGATATTGTTTTATCTGAAGCGGCTTTTTTAGCAAAAACGGAGAATACTCATACTTCCTATGAAGTTGTAGGAGAAGCACTCAAAATTACATTTGATGAGATCACCGAAGCGGAGAAAAATTCAAAGTGGCCTAATATGAAGTTCCGCCCTGTTGCTGGTAGCTATGATTGGAATACTAAAGGTGGGTTAAAGCTAAAATTAGAAAACCCTGGTAATGAGCAGGTTCGCATCGAGATGAAAGTAGTTGATGCAATTGGTTCAATGGGAGCGGCGACGCATCAGTTGGATCTTCCTATCTATATTGATGCTGGAAAAACAAAAACTGTTGATTTCTTGTTCAATGGGTTAGAGATGAATATCGAAGGCTACCGTGGTGGTAGTGAGCTTGATTTAAAAAATATTGTTGAATTTCAGTTTTATTCTGTAGGGCCAACGGGCAAGCAAGAGGTGATTGTTCACGCTATCGATTATATTGACAGAACGGGTGATTTTGTTGTTTCTGAGGCAAGAACAGATGTTGTAAAAGAAACCTCCATTGCAACCGTATTGAGTTTAACCGATTTTGAAAATTCAGCAGATGATCTGGTTGAATTATCCCTTGGTACAACTGTTACAGAGGTAACGGATGGTGGTGATCATGCGGTTCAAGTTGCATACGGTATTGAAGAATCCTACCCAACGATCAAGTTTTCTCCTGGTGTTGGCAAAGTATGGGATTGGTCAAAATATGGGGATGTCGCTTTTGCATTTGATGCTAAAAATATAGGCGATAAAGGTGCGCAAGTATTTTTACGTGTAGATGATGATGCTGATGAAAAATTAGGTGGCAAGGCGACGGGTGTTGTGCACAGTCGTACCGGTTATGTGCAACTACCTCCTAACTCTTCAGATACCTACTATTTCACCTTGAAAGATGTTGCTGAAGCGATGAACTCAGGTATGCGTGGTGAGCCACCTAAGAAAGAGTTTAGTGCTACACAGGTGGTATTTGGTTGGGGTGAAAGCGGCCTTGATATCTCTAATATCAGTAGTATACAGCTGTATATGATGAACCCGCAAAATGAAGCAACTATTGTTTATGATAATCTACGCTTGATTCCTAATTTAAGTAATGACACTGCACGTTATGTAGGGTTAATTGATCAATTTGGTCAGTATATTGATGAAACATGGCCTACAAAAGTAACCTCAGAAGCACAGTTAGTAGAGCAGGGTAAAACGGCTCTCAAACTGATTGATTCTGCGAAACCGCTCAGTGACCGTTCACGCTTTGGTGGTTGGGCTAAAGGTCCGAAATTAAAGGGAACAGGCTATTTCCGCACTGAAAAAGTTGGCGATAAATGGTCAATCGTTGATCCCGAGGGTTACCTCTATTTTGCGACAGGTCTTGATAATATCCGTATGGATGATCTGTACACAACAACGGGGATGGGGCTAGCCAGTATTGCTGAAGTTTCAACGGATAACTTACGCCCGAGTGAAGTTTCAGATCAACCTTATAACGAAAATACCGAGCCGCGTACTGAGCTTTCTCCATTACGTCATGGTATGTTTACATGGTTGCCTGATTATGATGCTCCACTAGCGCAAAATTATAATTACACTGAGATGATTCATACTGGGCCACTTGATCATGGTGAAATATTTAGTTTCTATGGCGCTAATTTAATGCGTAAATATGAGACAGATGATCGTGCTAAAGCATTGGATATTTGGCAGGACAGTACCCTTGCTCGTATGACTGATTGGGGCTTTACATCATTAGGTAACTGGTCGGATCCAAGTTTTTACGGTAATGGTAAAATTCCTTACACTGCACATGGTTGGATTATTGGTAACCATAAGCGTATTGATACTGGTAATGATTATTGGGGACCAATGCATGATCCCTTTGATGCAAACTTCCGCCAGTCTGTCGCAACAATGGCTAAGAAAGTATCAGGAGAGGTGAAAAATGACCCATTCTGTATCGGTTACTTTGTTGATAATGAGCTGAGCTGGGGTAACACCGTCTTTGATGCAAACCATTTTGCTTTAGCTTTGTCTGGCTTGCGTGGATCGGCTGCTGATAGTCCAACTAAAGCTGCATTTGATAAATTCTTAAAAGGTAAATATGGCTCTATCGCTAAGCTAAATAGTGCTTGGGGAACCGATATTGCTTCTTGGGAAACATTTGCTAAGGGCTTTAACTACCAAGGAGAGTTCACTGAAAACGTTAAAGCGGATTTAAGTGATCTGCTGTACCTATTTGCTGATCAATACTTCAAAGTTGTAAGTATTGAGATGGAAAAAGTGATGCCGAATCATATGAACCTTGGTTCACGATTCTCAGATTGGGGTATTACGCCTGAAGCGGCAAAAGCGGCGGCAAAATATGTTGATGTGATGAGCTACAACTTATATGCAACGGATCTTGAGTCAAAAGGGGATTGGAGTCGTTTACCTGAATTAGATAAGCCAAGTATCATCGGTGAATTCCACTTTGGTTCACTTGATTCTGGTATGTTCCATCCAGGTTTGTTAAGTGTGGATAGCCAAGCAGATCGTGGTAAAGCTTACGCTAAATATATGCAGAGTATTATTGATAACCCATACTTCGTTGGTGCGCATTGGTTCCAATATGTTGATTCGCCAGTAACAGGGCGTGCTTGGGATGGGGAAAACTACAATGTCGGTTTTGTCAGCATTACAGATACGCCTTATTTGCCACTCATTAATGCAGCGAAAGAGGTTAATGTCTCGCTTTATGAAAGACGTTACGGTGATGT
Organism: Psychromonas sp. MME1; assembly: GCF_041080865.1. Classification (NCBI taxonomy): domain Bacteria; kingdom Pseudomonadati; phylum Pseudomonadota; class Gammaproteobacteria; order Alteromonadales; family Psychromonadaceae; genus Psychromonas; species Psychromonas sp. MME1. Next base: position 3,166,463 of record NZ_CP160906.1, read on the forward strand.
AAAATAGTCTAATGATAAGTTGACAACTGCTTTTATATAAAGGCATAAACGTCATATGAAGCACTACACGCGAAAGCGTTTAGTGCTTTTTTTGTAGGTAAATAAAAGCGACAAGAATTTTCTTATGCGCAATGGTATTACATAGACTCTAATAATATTCATTAAAAAGTGTGTCCCCTCTCTATTTTATGCAATAACAACGATTTACTTTAAGTTACATAGGAATAAAATATTCATATAAGAATGTGTTATTTCTATATGAATCTATTTTGATGTTTAAGTGAGGGTGGTATGACAAGAAAAACAGTTGATCTAAGTGGTTGCCGTTGGCAGATGGAGCGCATGCGCCCAGGCCAAGGTGAAAAAGAGGGGTTACACCTACTGCCAGCCGAGTACCAAGGTACTCACTTTAGCTGGAACTTCGGCAGCGTGCCGGGTGATGTCTACACAGATTTACACCGCGCGAACGAAATTGCGGATCCCCTGTTTGGTCGTAATATGCACCGTGCTAAATGGGCGGCAGAATATGAGTTCTGGTACTGTCACCGTTTTGAAGTACCTGCAGAGATGAAAGGCAAAAAAATTCGCCTTATCTTTGAAGGTGTTGATTACAGCTGTGACGTTTGGTTAAACGGCACGCATTTAGGGCGTCATGAAGGGATGTTCTCAGCGTTTGAATTTGATATTACTGACATTGCGAGCTGGGCAGACTGGCGCGGTGGCTCCAACATGTTGATGGTGAAATTAGATCCGCCACCTAAAAACTACCGTAACTGTGGCGGTACAAAAGTTAATTTCTCTGGTGATTACTTCTCAGGTCTTGTGCCATTTGGTATTTGGCGTCCAGTGCGCATCGAAGCAACAGAGCAGGTTCGCATCGATAGCATTCGCACCGATGTAACGGTTGAGCGTTTACAAAACCAAGATAATGCACAAGTTGCATTAACGGTAGATATGGTAAGCCATAGCGATAGCACACAAAAAGTTACACTGGCTGGTGTTTTACAGGGTAAAAACCGTGCAACAGCCGCTGTGCACTTTGAAGTGGAAGTTAACGTGCCAGCAGGTGAGAGCCAAATTAGCACCACTATCAATGTTGAAGATGCTGCACTTTGGTGGCCGTGGGATATGGGCGCACAAAATCTCTATACCCTTGACCTTGAAGTAAAACAGGGTGATGCCATTTTAGATAACATGCAGGAGGTGATCGGCCTTCGTGAAGTCACAATGGACTTCAACCCAGGTTATGATAATGAATTCCCATGGACATTTATCATCAATGGCAACAAGCACTTCTTACGTTCTGCTTGTTGGGGTGGCCAACCTTCATTCTTCTACGGTCGTAACAGCCTGAAAAAATATGAAGATCGCCTCGCAATGGTTAAAGAAGCCAACATCAATAACCTGCGTATCTTCGGCTGGCATCCACCAGAAGTCCCTGATTTCTACCGTATCTGTGATGAATTAGGTATCACCGTTTGGACTAACTTCACACTGGCAACACAGGCTTACCCGAAAGAGCAAGCCTTTGTAGATGGGGTGTTACATGAATGTGTGGCAACCGTCAAAGAGCGTCGCAATCACCCATCACAAATTTTCTGGATGGGCGGTGAAGAGGTATTCTTCTCAGGTGCGCATGAAGAGAGTGGTAACAAACAACTCATGCAAGTGATCGGTGAAACCTTAAAAGGTTACACCAATATCCCTTACGGTTTAGCCTCACCACTGAGCTCAGAATCAGCGCAGAACATGGGCTTTGGCCCGAATGAATCGATGCATGCCAATGAGCATTACTACCAAGGTGGTAAAGAGTACATGGAAGAGTACTACCCCTCTCTTGATTGTGCCATTATCCCTGAATTAACCGCCGCTTCTGCGCCAAACATTGAAAGTCTGAAAAAATTCATCCCGGCAGATGAGTTATGGCCAATGGGGCCAAGTTGGGCATATCACTGGGCTGATATCGACATGTTAATCAACCTGAACTACGAAGTATTCGGTGATTACAAAATGGACTCATTAGAAGAGTTTGTAGAAGCGACACAAATCGCACAGGGGACGGTTATCCAATTTGCACTTGAAACTTACCGTCGTCGCAAACCGAAAATGAGTGGTGTTGCTATCTGTCACTTTATTACTCATGTGCCAGACATCAAATGGGGTGTGGTTGATTACTACGGTAAGAAGAAAACATCCTTTGATTGGTTAAAACGTACTTACCAACCACTACTACCAAGCTTACATTTCGACAAACGTCGTTGGGATGCAGGTAGCGAGTTCAAAGGTGGTATTTGGATAGTCAATGATTACCAATACGAATACAGCAACCTAACACTGGAGTGGAAAGTCTTATACGAAGGTCAAGAAACCGGTGTTGCAGGTAGCAAACAGGTTGATGTTGCATTAGATAGTTCAGAGCAATTTGCAGAGATTAGCTGGACACTGCCTAACAATGCCTTTGGTAGCTTTGAAGTAGAGTTAGTGATTAAAGATGAAGACGGCAACGTATTATCTGAAAACGCTTATGAACTACTGGTTGGCAATCAACAAGCAGCAAAAGCACAAAGCCTTGCTTACTTAGCTGAAGCGCAAGCTCGTTTAGATAAATACGGACACAGTGTTTATCGTTATTTTCCTGAAATGTGGGAAGAGCTAGAGGAATAACAGTAGCACCCACGTGGCAAAAGTTAATTATCTTTACTACGTGGGTAGAACATCTCCTTGATTTTTTAATCAACACTACAAAATAGATATTCATGCGTATAAATATACGTAATTGCTCTCTTCCCTAATGAAAATGACATGCTGGATATTTAATAAATAACCATGACACAGAATCTGGAATGCCTCTGTTTTATATGTCGAACTCTTGTGCGTATTCATTCAATTTATCACCGCTTGCTTTTAATTTTACACAAGCCTGCGTCGATGCTTCTGAATGACGAAAAAGCGCCTCTGTATCATCTTTAATCTTATGGATTCTTTCATTAATTTCAGCGGCTACCACTGTCTGTTCTTCGGCCGCTGTAGCGATTTGTTGCGACATAGCAGTAATATTATCAAGTTCTTCACGCAAGCATTCAACACCTTTTGCACTGTTTACGACTTCTTTTACAGCTGCAGTACCTTGCTCTTTTAAAGCTATCATATTTGTAGCTGCTGCTTTAGAGCCTGCTTGTAATGTTTCTATTTGTTGACGGATCTGCTGTGTTGACTCTTGTGTTTTGCTCGCAAGAGTGCGGACTTCATCTGCGACAACTGCAAAACCTCGTCCTTGCTCTCCTGCTCGTGCGGCTTCAATCGCTGCATTAAGTGCCAATAAATTAGTTTGTTCAGCAATGCTCTGAATCACGGAAAGTACATTGCTAATTTCTGCTGTTTCATCGTTGAGTTGATATACTTGTGTTTCTGTATTTGATAACTCTTGCAATAAATTTTCCATCATATCTTTAGTCAGGCTTGCTTTTTCTGCACTATCGATGGAGCTTTTATGTGCTCTTCCTACAACCTCAGCTGTATTTTGAGACAATGCTGCTACCTCTTGAATAGTTGCCGCCATTTCATTAATTGCGACCGAAATTGTATCTGTAGATTGGTTTTGGCTGTGAGCTAGTTTTTGGTTTTGCTCGGTAGAGTAGGAAACATCAGTGGATTGTTTTGCAATATTTTTAACTTCATCCTGCACATTATCAATAGCTTGGCTAAAACTTTGCATTAATGAATTAAATGCTAAGGCAACATGTGTTAATTCATCATTACCTTCACTTGGTAACTTATGCGTTAAGTTTTTACTGATTGATACCTCTTTTAGGGTGTTGACCAGAGCTTTGAGAGGGGGAATGATAGATTTTATAATAATAAAGGATATCAGTGCGATGATAATTATCGTTGTTATTAATATAATAAGGTTAAGCAATACTTTATCAGAAGCGGCTTTTAAGGAGGTTGTCACTTCACTTTTAATTTTATCTTCGATCAAAACGATCACTTTATGCAACTCAGACATGTTTTGAGTTGTTAAATCAAACCAGCGTTCTGGGGTCATATTGTAGGCCGTTCGCCCATACCCATCATTTCTCGGCGCATAGCATCAAGTTTTTTGTTGATGTCTGATTGTAAATAACCATTCCAGTAAGCGTCTGATATTTTTTCAGGTGCATAGGCTGATATACGTAGCTGCATATCTTCAATTTGACGGAAAATAGCCACATTGTTTCCCATTGAACTGTAATCTAAATTTTCGCGGGAAAACCCATCAAGACCATTGCCTCGTTCGCTTGAAAAACGATTATTAAGAGTGATAAAAGCGGAGTAAGTACCTGTTAATATACTTAATTTCTGATTTCCTGCGGATATTTTAACTACCGCATCAATGGTTTCAATTAATCCGGTATTCATATAGCCATAACGCCATAGAACATGCATATTATCAGCATCAAAAAGTTCTAATTTATCGGCATGGGAACGAGCAGATTTGAGGTATGAGAAGTAGTCATTAAAGGCATCAAATTTATTTTGTATACCCAATTCTGCTAATGCCTCCTTATTAGCAGCTTGATAGTGTTGATAGTTAGTAAGGACCTTATCTAATGTAGCACGTTGAGCAATTAACTGAGACTGAAAGCCTTTGCCTGTACTTCCTACTGGTGTACCACTAATGAAGCCTTGTGTTAAATCACGTTCAGTTTGCAGCTCCTGAAGTACTTTTCCAGCCTCTTGAGCTAAGAGCATTGCACTTGCAACTTTTTCTAATTTTGCCTGCTCATTTAATGAATCTAATAAAAATTTAACAGAGTAACTGCCTGCAACAATTGTTGGTAACAGCGCTAATATTATAATTCGAGTCGATATTTTTAATTTTGTTAACATAATTTACACCACATAAATAGAGTTAATATATTTTCTTATTGCAGGGGCTAATTTATTCCATCAATATGGTTCTGTATGCTATAGCATTTGGTTAAATAGTAAATTAAATTGGTTGATGAGTTTGATGTTGGCCACGTTATTTAACAATACATTCATTTATCAATTTTTCAGTTAAGTAATAAACGGTTTTATAATGACTTTAGATATGTATTAAATATCCGTCTGTAGTGGTTATTTGTCCAAGGATTTGTAGTCGCATAGTGGGGCTATTACTAACTCGAGAGAAAAACTAATCTTCGGTCGTTCAAACATATATCCATGTGACCTCCAGTTGCTTTGCCTATTGTTAACGGCATCTCATCTTTTATTGCTGGCCTTACAGCATAAGTTGCATGGGTATACTCTCTACATTATGTACCTATTTTTTTGAGCTTATAGCAATTCAATAAATAGCTGCTCTATCTATTAGTTTAACCAACAAGATAGAGGAGATACTTATTCGGATTGGTATATATTTATTTAACATTGCAGTTGCTCAGATATTTTGTTGGCAATAGTTTGTGCATGAGTGATTAATGCCTGTGATGGGGCGTCCCCATTTGAGTTTAATGTTGAAACTGTTAACGAAGCGACAACTAATCCATTCGGTTTTCCGATCAACACTGCAAAATTATTAATGCCTTCCGATAATTCGTTTTGCGCTGAGTCAATACCCGTTACTCGAACACTATCAATGAGCGCTAGAAATTCTGCTTTTTCCTCTTTGTTCATCTGATTAAATTTGTCATCTCGCTCTAAAATCATCCCTTGCACATCAGGATTACTATTTGCTAGTAATATACGACCTGAGACGGTTTCACTGGCAGGGAACAACGTACCTTCTGCAATACTAATGGAAACAGGGCCATGGCTGCGAGCATGCAAAATGACCATTGCTTGGCTTTGGTAAAGCATGCTTAGATGGCAGGAGTGACCTGTTGAAAAAGCAAAGTCTTCCATATGTGGTAAAGCACATTTTGCCACTTTGTGTAGCGGCGATATTCTGCGTGATAGGTTATAGATTTTTAATGATGCACTATATTTACCTGACAGTTCATCCCGAATAAGATACCCGCGCGCTTCTAGTCCAACTAACACTCGATAAATTTCATTCGCGCTACGGGATAATGCAGTCGCAATTTCAGTTTGTGATTTTGGCTGCTCTTGAGTGACGATATATTCAAGAATATCTAACCCCTTATCAAGCGCAGGCACTGCATATTTGCTTGCCGATTGTGTTTTTTTATCCATCACTACTTAGTTCGTTTTAAATTGTTTTTGCATATTAGCAGGTTGGCATTAAAACCCAAAATTAATCACTTTTGTTTAAAGCCGCGATATTTAAGCTACCAATAATCCCATTCCGCATAATATTGTGATCAGGGCTTGTTGAGGAAAAATGCTGGAGAGCAAGGCGCATAATTGAGTAATAGCAGGCTATTGCGATTGAATGCAACGCAGCCATCTATTATTTTAACCACCAAGATAGATCAGATACTTATGCGGATTGGTATAAGAGAGGATTTTTTAGGTTTTTCAATATTCCAAAAAAAATCCTTAACACCAAATAGTGTTAAGGATTTTTGGAGAAGCTCTTTTTATCTTGTTAACGCAAGATAAATCGTTGCTTAAACCTCATATTGCGCTATTTTCTGCCAATCGAATTCTACGCCAACACCAGGCTCGTCAGAAGCGACTGCACGATAGTTTTCTACTACTAATGGGCGCTTAGTATATTCGTCGATAGGGAAGCTATGTACCTCTAACCAACCTGTATCAAAAGCAGATACTAGGCTTACATGCAACTCTTGCATCCCATGCGTACAAACGGGAATTTCATTTTCAGTAATTAAATTAGCTGCTTGTAACCAACCTGTAATACCGCCACAGTTTGATGCATCCGGTTGTGCAAAGCCTAGTTTAGCTTGATCCATGGCATAACCAAATTCGTGAATGGTATGCAGGTTTTCACCCATCGCTAATGGAATAGAGGTGTTGTCAGCAATTTTTGCAAAACCTTTATAATCATCTGGTAGTGTTGGCTCTTCAAACCAAGTGATATCGTACTGCTCAACCGCTTTTGATAGCGAGATTGCTTGGTCAACTGTTAGTGAGTAGTTGGCATCGATCATAAAAGTAATATCTGGGCCAATTAGCTCTCTAACCGCTTTGATGCGATCAATATCTTCTTGCGCATTTTCACGGCCAATTTTAATTTTAACCGCGTTAAATCCAGCATCTAAATAGCCTTGGATATTTTTAAGTAGTTTCTCTAATGGGAATAAGAGGTCAATACCACCACAATAAGCTTTACAGGTATTGTTTTTACCTCCGGCCATTTTCCATAGTGGTAAACCTTCGCGCTTACCTTTTAAGTCCCACAATGCAATATCAACGCTCGACATCGCAAAGCTTGAGATACCGCCACGTCCAACATAATGAATATGCCACTCCATGAAATCGTAGATCTGAGCTATTTGAGTTGCATCTTTACCGATAAGGGCGGGTTGAATATCATGTTCAAGCATCGCTTTGATAGCATAACCACCTTTACCACCCGTGTAAGTATAACCTGTGCCTTGTGATCCATCTTCGAGCGTGATGGTTGTTGTGATCAGTTCAAAATGGTCGTGATCACCATGTTTTGCATCGGATAAAATCTCTTTTAATGGAATTTTGAATAGCTGCGTTTTTATCGTTTTGATTGCTGTATTCATCTGTCTAGCTACCTATTTTAAGTCAGTTACAATTTCGTTAATAAGGCGGCCAATCTCTTCCCAATTTCCGCTTTTAACAAGTGCAGGATCAACCATCCAAGAACCGCCACAAGCAAGTACTGCTGGCAGTGCTAAATAATCTTTAATATTTTTTGGGTTAATACCACCCGTAGGCATCACTTTAATTTGCCCGTAGGGAGCAAGTAGTGATTTTAGCATGGGTAGGCCACCAGATGCTTCTGCTGGGAAAAACTTAACGGTATCTAAGCCAAGTTCAATCGCTCGTTCAACTTGTGATGGGTTATTAACTCCAGGAATAATGGCAATATTATGTTTTTTACAAGCAGCCACAGTATTTGGGTTAAGGCCTGGTGAAACGATAAAGTCAGACCCTGCTTCTTTTGCTGCAATAACTTGCGCTTCATTTAAAACTGTACCTGCACCGATTAAGATATCAGGGTATTGCTTACGTAATAAGCGAATAGCTTCAACAGCTGCATCAGAGCGGAATGTGATCTCAGCTACAGGTAGACCGTTTTTAACTAACTGTTCACCAAGTGGAAGAATCAATTGTGCATCATCAACAGCGATCACTGGAATCACTTTAAGTGATTGTAATGCTTCATTTAACTGGTTCATTATTTTTATATCCTATTTAGAAGTGGGTTCGTTAATTCTTTCTTGTACCTGTTGTAGAGTCGGTAGCGGTGCTACTGCGCCATAACCTGTAATGGTAATCGAAGCGGTTGCATTAGCATGCTTTAAGCACTCTTGTAAACTTAAACCATTTACGTAATGAGTACAAAATGAGCCTGCGAAAGAATCGCCTGCTGCTGTTGCATCAACAGGTGTTACTTTATGTGGTGCAATGCTAAAACGCTGTGTTGCATCAGCAACGGTTGCGCCTTCAGAGCCTCGTTTAAGTACCACTATTTTTGCACCTAACGCTAGGTAGTGATCTATAATTTCATCTGCATCTTCTAAGCCCGTTAATAGTTGTGCTTCATCTAAGCTTGGGAAGCAGATATCAACCATTGATGCCGTTTGACTAATGATCCCTTTCGCTCTTTCAAGCGACCACAGTTTTAATCGTAAATTAGTATCATATGAAACCAATGTGCCATTTGCTTTTGCAATTTTGATCGCTTCAAAAACAGCATCGCAACTTGATGCGCTTATTGCCTGAGTGATTGCGGTAACATGCAGTAACTTCGCTTTTTTGATTGCTTCAATTGGGAGTTGGTTGTCTGTAATAAGACTAGCCGCTGAGCCTTTACGTAAAAAAGAGAAGTGGTGCCCATCACTGTTATGAGTAATGAAATAAACACCAGTATGTGCATTTGGATTGCTAACTACATTGGAAATATTAACTTTTTCTTCTTTCCATAGGTCGATAAAACGTTGTCCAAATTCATCACAACCTAGATGAGTGAGCATACCCACATCTGCACCTTGGCGTGCTGCTGCAATAGCAAAATTAGATGCATCTCCACCAAACCCACTCAAGAAGTCGGCTCCCGTATCGCTGACCTCTTTAATTTGACTGAATTCGTACATTGGTTCACCAAAGCTTAGGATTTGGCAAACGTCACTTTCATTTTCAACAGTTTCTTTTATGCTCATAACGCTCTATCACCTTATAATAACGACTTGATATAGTATGTGTAACTTATTTTAGATTTATCTATTAGAGATAGTATGTGGCTAATGTTATTTGGTCAACCAAAACGCGCAATGAATGTAGAGCAGTGTCACAAAATAGAGTTTGCTTTAAGCTAGGTTGTTTGCGGGTTTGCCCCCTTAGGAGCCTTTGTTTTATTGACATTTAGTTGCTTTACTATTTTTTTTTTAATATTTTTTCTTTTAATTGGTTATCCATTTGCCATTGATTGGTTGGTGTTCTTTGTTTACAATTACCTAAAGTGTTAATGAGTTGCTGTGTAATACAGCTGGTACATACTGTTCACAATGATTATTGGTTAATTAATCAAGGTAGGTAAATATGAATTATCCGGATATGAGATCCGCTGTTTATTCTTCTCAAACATCATATGTTCGAGAAAATTTAAAGTCTGACATTGTGCACATTGGGTTTGGTGCATTTCATCGTGGGCATCAAGCTGTTTACAATGATTTAACGAACGATATATCAGATACTCAATGGGGTATCTGTGAAATTAATATGTTTGGTCCTGCGGATCTTATTGATGATTTAAAAGCCCAAAATAACCTATTTAGTGTTGTCGAAAAATCTGCAACAGAAACTCATACGCGTTTAGTAAGAACCGTTTCAGAAGCGATTCATACGCCCGTTGACGGTATTAATGCTGCGATAGAAAAAATGTGTGAAGCGCAAGTGAAAATCGTTTCTTTGACTATCACAGAGAAGGGCTATTGTGTTGATCCTCAAGCGGGTACTTTAGACTTTACGAATTCACTTATCGTACATGATTTAGAAAACAGTAATGCGCCTCAATCTGCTATTGGTTTGATTACTGAAGCTTTACGTATCCGTAAGGAGCAAGGTTTAGCGCCATTTAGTGTCCTCTCTTGCGATAATATTCCTGAAAACGGTCATTTAACTAAAAATGCAGTATTAGCGTTTGCATCAGCGGTTGATAAATCACTGGGTGCATGGATTGAGGAAAACGTTAGTTTTCCTAGTACCATGGTGGATCGTATCGTACCTGCTATGACGCCAGACCAATTCGAAGTTATTCAAAAAGAAACAAATTATCTCGATCCTTGTGGTGTTGTGACTGAAGATTTCCGTCAATGGGTTATCGAAGATAATTTTGTTGCAGGTCGCCCAGATTGGGACAAAGCTGGTGCAATGTTTGTTGCTGATGTATTGCCCTATGAAGAGATGAAACTGCGTATGTTAAATGGTAGTCACTCATTCTTAGCTTATAACGGCAGCCTTGCTGGTTATGAGTTCATCTATCAATGTATGGAAGATGAAGCTCTAAAAGCTACAACACTGCGCCTGATGCTAGAAGAGCAAGCAAAATCGTTGAGCCCTAGCTTAAATGTTGACCTGCCTGAGTATGCCAACTTATTAATTGCCCGTTTTAGTAATACCAATATTAAACATAAAACTGGACAAATCGCGATGGACGGTTCTCAAAAACTGCCTCAGCGTGCTGTTGATCCGTTTATTGAACTACAAAAACGTCAGATCAAATCTGCATGTTTACCTGTATTAGTCGCGGGTTGGATGCATTACGTCATTAAGCTAATCCAGAAGGGTGAAACACTAGTTGATCCTATGGCTGAGACGTTTATAGAGATCGTTGTAGCTGATACTGACTTACAAACTAAATGCAATGCACTTTTTGCTATTGAAAAAATCTTTGGCAAGCATGCAAAAAATTCACTGTTTGCTGAGCAGGTAACAACAGCATTCAATGCCATAACAGAGCAAGGAATTGAATCAGTGATCAATTCTTTAGCAACCAAATAGAAGGCTTACTTAATATGAAAACACTTATTTGTCATGAACCGAACTCGATTGAATACATTGAACGTGAAATGCCTTCAATTGAAGCAAACGAAGTACTTTTAAAAACCCGTGCCGTAGGTATTTGTGGAACAGATATTCACGCTTATGCAGGTCGTCAACCATTCTTTTCATACCCTCGCGTACTAGGTCATGAAATTGCAGGTGAAGTGGTTGAGTTAGGTAGCGCAGTTACCTCAATTACTAAGGGCAAACGTTATTCAGTTATTCCTTGTATCCCATGTGGTAAATGTAGTGCATGTAAAGATGGCAAAACAAACTGCTGTGAGAATGTTTCTCTATATGGTGTACACCAAGATGGTGGTTTTTCTGAATACTTAGCGGTACTAGAAGATAACTTAGTTTTGTTACCGGAGTCAGTTTCTGATTCTCAAGGAGCATTAGTTGAATGTTTTGCTATCAGTGCACATGCCGTGCGTCGTGCTGAAATTAAATCTACGAATAACGTGCTTGTTGTTGGTTCTGGTCCAATTGGCTTAGCTGCTGCTGCGATTGCTAAAGCGGAAGGGGCGACGGTTGCGGTTGCTGATGTAACTGATTCTCGTCGTGAACATGTTGAAAAAGCACTTGGTATTCCTGCTTTAAACCCGTTAGAAGATTCTTATGTTGCTGATCTTCGTGCTGCATTTGGCGGTGAGTTACCGTGTGTTGTAATGGATGCAACGGGTAATAAAGGTTCAATGAGCCGTGCTGTTGAATTGATTCGTCATGGTGGTAAATTGGTATTCATCGGTTTATACATTGGTGATTTGGTTATTGATGATCCGACATTCCATAAGAAAGAGACCACTCTATTAAGTAGCCGCAATGCAACGCGCCAAGATTTTGAACGTGTTATTGAATTGATGGCTTCTGGTGATATAAGTGAAGCGATCATGAAAAATAAAGACTATGACTTTGACACCTTTGGTCTCACTTACAAAGAAGATGTTGTCGAAAACCTTTCGCTGGTAAAAGGCGTTATCAACTTTAATTCTTAAGGATAAATTCATGTCGACTCAATTAGTAAAAGAAGAAAAACTACGCGAACTTTCGTTAGCTAAACTATTGGCTGCTGGACTTGATGAAGCAACCGCTGCTGAAGTTGTTGATGTATTAGTTCACGCTGATTTAACAGGTGTGCATTCTCATGGGGTTATGCGTGTAGAGCATTACTGTCATCGTCTTGCGATGGGCGGATTAAATAAAGAAGCTAAATTTTCAATCGAACAAATATCACCTTCTGTTGCTGTACTTGATTCAGATGATGGTATGGGGCATTCAGGTCTTATTGCTGCAACCAAACACGGCATTAAAATGGCTGCTGAGACAGGTTTAGGCTTTGTGAGTGTTAAAAACACTTCGCACTGTGGTGCGTTATCTTACTTTATGGAGCAAGCTACAAGTGAAGGTATGATTGCGATAGCAATGACGCAGACAGATACTTGTGTTGCACCATATGGTGGCGCTGAACGCTTTTTAGGGACTAATCCAATTGCATTTGGTTTCCCAGTTAAAGATTCTCACCCGATGATTGTCGATATGGCAACAAGTGCCACTGCATTTGGTAAATTACTTCATGCTAAAGAAACTGGGCAACAAATTGGAGAAGGCCTTGCGATTGATAAAGATGGCAATGGCACAACGGATCCACACAAAGTTGAGAACTTATTAACGTTCGGTGGCCATAAAGGATCAGGCCTCGCACTCTCTATTGATGCGTTAACAGGCGGATTGATGGGGGCTAACATGAGTAACCATATTAACCGTATGTATGGTGATTATGAGAAAATGCGTAAATTAGCAAGTCTTGTTATTGTTATCAGCCCTGAAAAATTAGGTAACCCACTATTCTCTTTTGCAATTGGTGCAATGATCAATGAATTACGTGCGGTAAAACCTGTTCCTGGTGTAGATAAAGTGATGGCGCCAAATGATCCACAAGTAGCGTATAAAGCTAAATGCTTGGTCGAAGGTATCCCTGTTGCTGATGGTGTTTACGAGTATTTAATGAGTTAATGTTTCATCCTGTTTTTTGATAAAAAGCCCACTTTTAATGTAAATTAAAGTGGGCTTTTTGGCTTTATTTAAGGCGTAAATTTTAGATTATGAGATGTATGAATGATTAATTGGTTAACCTATGTGGTATTGTTGTGGTTAAATTTAATGGTATTGGTTGGACTTTTTATTGTATTTAAGTCACTAAATATAGGTAAGGATATTTTTGAATGAATGTATTACAGCAGCTGTCTTTTAAAGCTAAAATAATTTCAGTTATGATTATTCTGTTGCTCAGTTCAACAGCCGTTTCTTTTTTAAGTGCCCGCTATTTTATCGGTCAGGAGCTCGTTAATACCGATTTGAAACAGATTGAGTCACAAATTTTCCTCATCTCTAACCGCGTTGAAAGTGAACTTGCGTCTAATATAAAACTTGCTGATAGCATTCCACTAAACCTCGCAAATTTAGCACAAGTATTAGATATCAGTGGGTTTTATAGCGTAAGTAAAGTGGTATATGGTTCGGTTTTTACACCTGATCGTAACGTTGATTATATCGCAGGAGAGCCTCCTACTTTTGTTCAGTACACTGACGAAACACAGCAAAAATATTTAACACTTGCTAATAAAATTGAAGGAAGTAAAACTTATATTAGTGATGTCTATTACGAACAACAAAAGCCACTTATCTCGATTGCGAAAGCGTCAATAGACAGTACCGGTGGTGTTGATATTTTTATTGTTGATTTAACCTCTTTGATTGATGGCTTTAAACAGATTGAAACGGAAGGTAGTTTTTTAGAGTTGGTTGATAATTTAAACCAAGTTATCTATAGCAATAAAGAGGCAACTGATGTTATTAAGTTCGGTAGAGAGGTTGATATAGCGGGTAAAAAATGGCAAATAATTGGTTATATTGATAATAGCTATATCGAAAACCATACCGCGTCACTTAATAATAAAATTAGCATAGTAACACTTGGTTTTGGTTTATTTATCATGTGTTTGGGTTTGTTGATTATAATGTTTACCTACAGACCTATTGTCGCTCTGCGTGAATTAATTGAAGATCTTGGGCAAGGGGATGCGGACCTAACGATGCGCCTTAATAGTAAAACCAATGACGATATTGGCAGAATATCAAAGGGAGTAAATAATTTTGTTGCACGCTTACAATCTATGATGCTAGAGGTGCGTGATTCAAGTCTGAAATCCACTCAGGAGATTGATGAACTTCAAGCACAAACAACGGCGAATAAAGCGTTAACAAATAGCCATAATAAAGAGATAGAATTAGCTGTCACTGCAATCACAGAGATGAGTACGACCGCAAGTACCGTTGCTGCAAATGCAGATAATGCAGTTAAACAAACAGGCACAGCACTTAATGCGACAAAAAACAGCAAACAGATTGTGGAAGAGGCGGTCAATAGCGTTGATGACTTGACTTCCGAGTTTGATAAAATGGCCGAGTCCATTAATGTGATGGTGACAGATGTTGACCAAATAGGCATCGTGCTTAACGTTATCGGTGCTATTGCAGAGCAAACCAACCTATTAGCATTAAATGCAGCGATTGAAGCGGCTCGTGCCGGTGAGCAAGGGCGAGGTTTCGCTGTTGTTGCGGATGAAGTTAGGGCGCTGGCTGCGCGGACGCAAAAAAGCACTGCTGAGATCACTGCGATGTTAAATCAGTTACAAAGTGGCAGTAGTAAAGTCGTTAATGCATTAGATGAAACACGTGCAAGATGCCTTAATACTTCATCTAATACTAACAAAATTCATGAGTCTTTGGATGTTGTCATTCAATCGGTTGCTACTATCTCTGAGCTTAACGAGCAGATATCACAATCGGCAAATGAGCAACGTGAAGTAAGTGGGGAAATTGATCAGAATATGTCTGTTATGCAGGATATGGTTTTACGCTTAGATAATGATAGTGAGTCAGCGGTTGGTAAGATGAGACACCTATCTGAAACTAATGACGCATTAGGTAAACTCGTTAACCAATTTAAATTACAATAATAGTTTTATTAACTAGAGATCTGGTTAATGAAGCATCAAATTATTACTTTTCACAGCGCCTGAGGTTCACTGCCCACAGGCAGTTCAGATATGCTGATATAGGTTGGTGGAATGGCACATCTTTGTGTCTCATCCTGTTCAGCATCCTTGCCTCTCGCTCGTGGTGATTGCTGTTGTAAGACGCGTCCAAATTGATACGAGAGGGGTATGGCTCACAGTAATTTTGCTACCTGTTAGTGCTTCTACAATAACTGTATTACCATCAGCCCGTTGGTATTTTTAGGACTTGGGCAACGAAATGGATATCTCTAAAATTAATTATCGTATAATTGAACGATTCTATTTTTCTATGGCGGTCATTTCTGCCGTGTTAATTATGTGGCAGTACTGGGGAATGAACCACAGGGTCAATATCTATCCAAGTCCTGCCGCTAAAATAGCGACAGGAGGCGACCATATAAATGGTGGACGGTCAGAAAGTGCTATATTAGTCGCTGAAAATATCATAAAGCAGCATTGTCAAATAACGCCTTCTAATACTTTTGCATTTTGTAGTTTAGATATTTCCATTGGAGCTGATCCTAACCATGGTATTGATCTTAGCCAGTTTGACCATTTGTCGCTTTTGATTGACCATCAATCTAGTGAGCAAGATACCTTGTTAATTTACTTAGAAAATAGCGAGTTTAATGGAAACGATTCGACTATTTCTCGTATAAAGAGCAACATGCAGGTTATTTTACCTTCGTCATCTAAGCAGCTTTATAACTTACCTTTGCAGAGCTTTTTTGTTCCATCGTGGTGGATTCTACAAAATAAAGTCACCGGGGTGGATGCCCAAAGCAATTTACGTAATGTGACAGGATTCAGAATAACAACGGGTGATAGCACGCTAAGTCGTAGTATTGATATTACGTTATACAAAGCGCAATTTGTCGGTAAATGGATTAGTAGTTACACCTTGTATTTGGGCTTGCTGATCTGTTGGATAACCATGATTTTTATTCATGCCACTTATCGGCTTTACCAATTAAATAAAAATTTAACTTTAAAGCGGCTGCAGACTAAAGAGTTGACGCAGATTAATAAATTATTACGTATCGAAAAAAATAAATTTGAAACGTTATCGAAAACAGATCTGTTAACGGGGATCGCTAATCGAGCCGGTACGCGTGACCTTTTACAAAAATTGCAAAATTCATCGGAGGATAATTGTTCGTTAATCCTATTTGACATTGACCATTTTAAACAAATAAATGATAACTATGGTCATAAAGTTGGTGATGACGTTTTACGTAATTTAGCGCAGTTAATTAAAAACACGATTAGAGAAAGCGACCATTTTGCGCGCTGGGGTGGTGAAGAGTTTTTGATTTTATGCCCTAATACAACAATTCATAATGCCGTTGCTATTGCCAACCATTTATGTAAAAAGGTGAGTGAGGCGAACCTGATTAAAGAACAACCCGTTACTTGTAGTTTTGGTGTTGCTGAATCTCAACTGAAACAATCGCATAGTATTATTGCCCTGTTTGAATCGGCTGATTTGGCTATGTATAAAGCCAAAGAGAGTGGACGTAATCGGGTTGTAATGCAGCATGAGATTTAAGCTAGTTTAAGGAAAGGTTGCGATACTTTTTTGCTTAGCTTAATTGTTACCATTAGGCGTTTATTTTTAGTTATACCAACTCCGGTAAGTATGTGATCCAAATTTTGCGTAGGAAAAACAGCTTAATTCAAGGCGTAATTTGACGTAAATGGTTATTCCCTTTGCGAAAATTACAACGCAGCAGTAAGTTGTTTTAACCAGTAAAATAGATCAGCTATTTATCGGAATTGGTATTAGCAACTCTGTTTACGTTAATAAGTGTGCTTCAATTTTTATTTCATTCTATCTTCAATAGGTAAAGTCAGTAAAAAACGTGCCGAGATACTAGGCATAAAATAGAATTAGCGTATGCTACATCGATATGTTATCCCCCCCCCCGAAAAGAGGCTGACAATTACCTCCGGTTACGCTTTAGTCTGGTCTGTGAGTGAGCAGCTGACAAAGCATCTGGAGATATAATGCGCTCGCTTTTAGGGGAAAAATAGGGCAAATCTGTTTTCTGCCGTATTTTATTGATCTTAGTGAAGTATTCAAAGAAGCACTTGAACGTTATAACAGGGTAAAAAAAATGAGTGATATATTAAGTATTGGTTTACTGATCATTGCCGGCGCGCTGTTTGCCATGTCTGAGATCGCAATATCAGCATCCAGAAAAATTAAACTAAGGGTGATGGCTGAAGAGGGTAATCTTAAAGCGTTAGAGGTGATTAAACTGCAGCAGCAGCCGGGTAATTTTTTTGCCATGATTCAAATTGCCTTGAATGCGACCTCTATTCTTGGTGGTATTGTCGGTGAGCAGGCATTGACGCCATATACCCGCGAATTGATTAGTTTTTTTTATGACGGTGCCTTACTCGATAAAATTAGTTTTTTGCTTTCATTTCTCTGCCTGACATCTTTGTTTATTCTATTTGCTGACCTGCTGCCGAAACGGTTAGCGATTATTATGCCGGAAACCGTGGCGTTGCGGGTTATATCAATCATGCATTGGATCACTTTTTTATTAATGCCGGCGGTTTTTCTCTTTAATGGTTTAACTAATATTATTTTACGTATTTTTAATGTACCAACGGAGCGTAGTGAGCTCGTCACGACTGAAGATATTGTTGCGATGATGGATGCGGGCGCAGAGGATGGTAGTCTGCAAAAGCAGGAGTACCAATTGATTGGTAATGTGTTTGATTTAGAGTCACGGACTATCGCTAGCGCGATGACGCCGCGAGACCAAATTATTTATTTTGATTTGGATGATAGTAGTAGTGATATTAGCCAAAAAATTATTGACCATCCACATAATGACTTTTTGGTTTGTGATGGCAGTTTGGATAAAATTCAGGGGAGCATTGAGTCTAAAGAGATATTACGTTTGGTGCTAAAGGGGGAGTTGGCGCAGATTAATCCAACCCAAGTTGATAAGGATCTATTTTACCTACCTGAAACATTGACGCTTTCTGAAGCGCTCAATGCATTTAAAATTGCAACGCAGCCCTTTGCAGTGATCGTTAATGAGTATGCGACAGTGGTTGGCATTGTGACGGTCAAAGACTTGTTGAGCAGCTTTATGGGGGAATTGATCACTCCTCAGGATGAAGAGCAGATTGTGCAAAGGGATGCTGATTCTTGGCTTATTGAGGGACTAACGCCAATTAACGATGTCATGCGCAGTTTGGATATTGAGGATTTTCCTGATCGTAATCAATACGAAACCATTGCCGGTTTTATGATTTATCAGCTAAAACGGTTACCCAAACGAACCGATAATTTTATTTATCAGGGCTATAAGTTTGAAGTGTTAGACCTTGAGGGGGTGCGTGTGGAGCAGGTTTTGGTGACGCGATTGGGATGATTTTGTGGGTTTACATCATCGCTGGCGACGTTGTAACCCATGATACTTCAAGATGCAAAGTCAGCAAGAAAAAGCATACCGAGATGTGAGGCATAAAATAGAAGTATAGTGATTCTACATAGATATTTTATAACAAAGCAGATTGGTGCTATTTTCCTTGCCCTACTGGGTACTACCTCGAAAACCAGTGCAGCGTTGTAACATTCAAAAAGTGAATAACAATTACCTCATGTTACGCCTTGCTCTGCTTCATCTTTCCTTAATAAGCGATGACCATAATATTCTCTGTAATGATATTAGTTTCATCGCTATCCGCTCGCTGCCTATTACTTTCTCATATTCACCCAGCTCGTTTTACTAGGCAATTTCACATTCGTACAACGTTATACAGTTCCGCTGTTCTGCTTCAGTTACGCATTAATAGTAAAGCGAACTAATATCAGTTATGTATATTTAATTTATATACCGATCTCACTGCGGTATGAATTTCAATTTATGAGAGGAAGTTTAAATATGGCTGAAAAGAGCACAAACAGCGCTGGTAAATGTCCAGTGATGCACGGTGGTGCAACTGAGAGTAGTATGTCAAATATGGCGTGGTGGCCAAAAGCTTTAAACCTCGATATTTTGCATCAACATGACCGTAAAACGAATCCAATGGAGGCCGATTTTAATTATCAGGAAGCGGTTAAAAGGCTTGATGTTGCTGCCCTGAAGTGGGATATGCTTGCCTTAATGACCGATACTCAAGCGTGGTGGCCTGCAGACTGGGGACACTACGGTGGTTTAATGATTCGTATGTCTTGGCATGCTGCGGGTACCTATCGTACCGCCGATGGGCGAGGTGGTGCTAGCACGGGTAACCAACGTTTTGCGCCGCTCAACTCTTGGCCGGATAATGTCAATCTTGATAAGGCGCGCCGCTTGCTTTGGCCGATTAAGAGAAAGTATGGTAACAAACTTAGCTGGGCAGATCTGATTGCCTATGCGGGCACGATTGCCTATGAGTCTATGGGGCTAAAAACCTTTGGTTTTGGCTTTGGACGCGAGGATATTTGGCATCCTGAGAAAGATATTTATTGGGGTTCGGAAAAACAATGGTTAGCACCAAGCGGCAGTGAAGGGAGTCGTTATTCTGGAGAGCGGGATCTCGAAAATCCCTTAGCGGCGGTAATGATGGGGTTGATTTATGTTAATCCGGAAGGGGTTGATGGTCATCCTGATCCGTTAAAAACAGCGCATGATGTACGCGTTACTTTTCAACGTATGGCGATGAATGATGAAGAGACCGTAGCCTTGACCGCTGGTGGGCATACTGTCGGTAAATGCCACGGCAATGGTGATGCCGCTCAATTAGGTGGTGCACCGGAAGGTGCTGATATTGCAGAGCAGGGGTTAGGTTGGAATAATAAAACGAAACGGGGCGTGGGGCGGGATACGATATCGAGTGGTTTAGAGGGGGCATGGACGACGCATCCAACGCAGTGGGATAATGGTTACTTCTCGTTGTTACTTAACTATGAATGGCAACTGCAAAAAAGTCCCGCTGGGGCATGGCAGTGGGAACCTATCGATATAAAAGAAGAAGATAAGACGGTCGATGTTGAAGATCCTGCAATTCGTCATAATCCGATCATGACTGATGCTGATATGGCAATGAAGATGGATCCAGCTTATCGTAAAATAGCGGAGCGTTTTTATAACGATCCCGACTATTTTTCGCAAACTTTTGCTCACGCATGGTTCAAATTAACCCATCGCGATATGGGGCCAAAAAACTGTTATATCGGGCCCGATGTGCCAGCGGAAGATTTACTATGGCAAGATCCCATTCCTCAGGGAGTATGTAATTATGATCTTCAAGTCGCCAAAGATAAAATTGTCGCCAGTGGTTTAAGTATTGCTGAACTTGTCGCGACGGCTTGGGATAGCGCAGAACATTCCGCGGTTCTGATAGACGGGGCGGTGCTAATGGTGCGCGTATTCGTCTGGCTCCCCAAAAAGATTGGCTAGGTAATGAACCAGAGCGTTTGTCTAAGGTGCTTGCTGTTTGTGAGGGAATAGCTAGTGATGTCGGTGCGAGTGTCGCAGATATTATTGTCTTAGCTGGTAATGTTGCTATAGAGCAGGCGGCCAAAGCGGCAGGTTTTACGATTAGCGTGCCATTTTCACCGGGACGTGGTGATGCTTCACAGGATATGACCGATGCGGTCTCTTTCGCCGATTTAGAACCTATTCATGATGGTTATCGCAATTGGCTTAAGCAGGATTACTCCGTGAGTGCTGAAGAGTTACTACTTGATCGAACCCAATTGATGGGATTAACTGCGCCTGAAATGACAGTGTTGATTAGTGGTTTGCGTGTTCTTGGGGCTAACTATGGTGGTAGCCAACATGGTGTGTTAACTGATCGAGTTGGCGTCCTGAGCAATGACTTTTTAGTGAATTTAACGGATATGCGCTATAGCTGGAAGCCCGTTGCAAATAACCTTTATGAAATCTGTGAACGTGATACGGGAAAAGTAAAGTGGACGGCGACACGTGTTGATCTTGTTTTTGGCTCAAATTCGATACTGCGTGCCTATGCTGAATGTTATGCGCAGGATGATAACCAAGAAAAATTTGCCAGGGATTTTATTAAGGCATGGGTCAAAGTGATGAATGCCGATCGCTTCGATTTACTGTAGTTTTATGCTTTATATTCATGTTACCTCAAGTCTGGTGCGAGCTCGTATACCAGAGCTGAGTTGATTGTTATTTACTTTTGAGTCTTATAACGCCAAGTCGGCACTCTCCCATAGTGCAGAGCATCGTAGTCTGGGAGTTTGTCGAGATAGGCTGCGCGAAATATCTAATTAATTGACCAGCATCAGCAATTAGCGATTAATTCATTGAATATCGAGCAAGCGTAAATTAATCTGCACATTAGGCGCACAATATTTTAATACTCAAGGTAGAGATAAGTATCATGGATTCATTTAATTGGGGGCAATATTTTGAAACTGGGTTAGATGAGGTTGATGAACAGCATCATCACCTTGTTAATTTAATTAATCAGTTTGGCCGGCTGCTATCTGAAAACCAAGTTCATATTGATGATGTTGATCGCCTATACCATCAGTTATCAGATTACGCGGTATATCATTTTCACAAAGAAGAAAAGTTAATGGCTGAAATTCATGTTGATCCTCGTCACTTGAGTAGTCATATTGATGTCCATAGAGGCTTTCTTGAGGAAGTATCTTCAATTTATTCCAGTATATCTATCGATGACCTTGATCAAGCAAAATCTTTTTTTAAATTTCTGACTCATTGGCTCGTCTACCATATCCTTGGTAAGGATCAGGATATGGCTAAACAGATCCATGCCATTAAATCAGGAGTGACTCCTCTGGCTGCATACGATTCATTACAGCAAGAAAAAAATAGATCCATGGAACCTTTGATGGAGGCGCTTGATGGCTTGCTTGATCTTGTCTCCATGCGTAACAAACAGCTTAAAAAATTGAATGCGTCTCTGGAAGAAAAAGTAGCATTACGTACCGAAGAGCTTTATAAGGCAAACCAATACCTTGAAGAAATGTCCTTAACCGATGTGTTAACTGGATTACCTAATCGCCGTCACGCGATGCGTTTTCTTGCGAGTTGTTGGAATAAATCATTAGCAAATAACTCCCCCTTAATCTGTATTATGATCGATGCAGATCACTTCAAAGAGGTTAATGATAGCTATGGGCATGATGCTGGCGATTTAGTGTTGAAAGAGCTGGCTAAAACGTTGCGTGATACTTTTCGAACTGATGATCTTGTCTGTCGTCTCGGTGGGGATGAATTTTTAATTATCTGTCCCAATACCGATAAAGAAAGTGGTATGCATATTGCGGAGTTAGCCCGTAAAGCGATTGCTAAGCTTTGCGTTGTAACAGGCGGCAAACCTTGGCATGGCAGCATGAGCGTTGGGGTTGCTTGTCGAACGCCCGATATGCTGCAATATGAAGATCTTATCAAGGTCGCTGATAAAGGCGTATATGCAGCTAAAAAGGCCGGGAAAAATTGCGTGAGATCGACAGGATAAAAACGCTGTTATCATGCATGATGCACTGTTTATCTGTTTTAGCGCGCCTCAATAAGCGTCATATTCATAGCCCATAGCTGTACTTTTCTAACCCAATAAATCATGAAAATAAGAAAACCTTCCCTAGCCGTAACTTTTTACGAAAGTAGGATTACAGCAAATTTTCTCGTTACTGAAGTCAATACATCGCTGCGTTGCATTCAATCGTAATAGCCGGCTATTACTCAATCCTGCACCTTACTCTCCCTTATTTTTTCTCTACAAGCTATGACTACCAATATTATCTGGATTGATATAATTAAGGGGTTGATTTATTTAGCTATTGAGGAATGCATTATCGCATCAATAAATACATGAAAATTTTATCACTACAGTATTGTGTAAACGTTTACAGTTATGTATAGTCATATCTTGGTAGCCGTGCTGTTAGTAGAGCAGCAAAGTGCTTATTTCGGATAAAACAAGGTGATAGAGTTATGAAAGTATTAGTGACAGGTGGTATGGGATATATCGGTAGTCATACTTGTGTACAGATGATCTTAGCTGGCATTGAGCCCATTATTGTCGATAACTTATGCAATGCTAAGTTAGCCGTATTAGATCGTATCGAGGAGTTAACAGGCGTCAAGCCTGCTTTTTATCAAGGGGACATCCGCGATGAAGCATTCTTGACAGATATTTTTTCGCAGCATCAAATCCAGTCTGTGATCCATTTTGCGGGTCTTAAAGCGGTGGGTGAATCGATGGTAATGCCGCTTTCCTATTACGACAATAATGTCAATGGTTCGTTGGTGTTAGCGCGAGCAATGGCCAAGGCTGGTGTAAAAAGCTTAGTATTTAGTTCCTCTGCCACTGTTTATGGTGACCCTGAAGTAGTACCTATTACAGAAAGCTCGCCAACAGGTGCGACAACAAATCCATACGGCCGCAGTAAATATATCGTTGAACAATGTTTATCTGATTTGCTTGTTGCTGAACCCGATTGGAGCATTACATTATTGCGTTACTTTAATCCGGTTGGTGCGCATCCATCAGGCACTATGGGAGAAGATCCACAAGGTATCCCTAATAACTTAATGCCTTTTATTGCTCAAGTGGCGGTTGGTCGTCGTGAATCATTAGCTGTTTTTGGTAATGATTATAACACGCCCGATGGGACTGGCGTACGTGATTATATTCACGTGATGGATTTAGCCGATGGTCATATTGCAGCGTTACAAAAAGTGGGACAAAAAGCAGGATTACATATTTACAATTTAGGTACGGGCAAAGGAAGTAGCGTGCTTGAGATGGTGAATGCCTTTGCAAATGCGTCGGGTAATCCTGTTCCTTATAAAATTTGTCCACGCCGAAGCGGTGATATTGCACAGTGTTGGGCAAGTACCGATAAAGCTGAAAAGGATCTTGGTTGGAAAGCGAGCCGAACTATTGACGATATGAGTGCTGATACTTGGCGTTGGCAGTCGCGAAATCCGCAGGGTTATCCCGATCCTCAATAATATTTTAACATTATGATGAATAAAGCCCATTGTATATGGGCTTGCAAATAGAAGAGAATACTATGTCTGAAGTTACGTTTAACCCGATTGATCATCCACACCGCCGTTATAACCCGTTAACGGGGCAATGGATTTTAGTTTCACCGCATCGTGCGAAGCGCCCTTGGAGTGGTCAAGACGAGACTCCCTCGACAGAAGAGTTACCGAGTTATGACGCTGAATGTTTTTTGTGTCCAACCAATACGCGTATCTCTGGTGATAAAAATCCTGGTTATGCAGGTACTTATGTTTTTACCAATGATTTCGGTGCATTAATGCCGGACTCGCCAGACGCCCCCATGTCGAGCAATCCACTATTTAAAACACAAGGTGTTCGTGGTTTAAGTCGTGTTATCTGTTTTTCACCAGATCACAGTAAAACACTGCCAGAGTTACCGTTGGATAAGATCCGTGGCGTGATTGATACTTGGAATGATCAAATTGAAGAGCTTGGCAAAACCTATGTATGGGTACAAGCCTTTGAAAACAAAGGTGCAACAATGGGGTGCTCACAGCCTCATCCGCATGGTCAAATTTGGGCAAATAGCTTTTTACCTAATGAAATTGAACGTAAAGAGCAGCTTCTTAAAGCTTATTATGAACAACACGGTTCAAATTTGCTGCTTGATTACGTACAGGCTGAATTAAAAGATGGAGAGCGTACGGTTGTTGAAACCGAACATTGGCTTGCAGTTGTTCCTTACTGGGCCGCTTGGCCGTTTGAAACCATATTATTACCGAAAACGCATATTCGTCGTATGAGTGAGTTGACCCAAGATCAGCGTGATGATTTAGCGCTAGCAATTAAAAAACTCACGAGTCGTTACGATAATTTATTTAACTGTTCATTTCCTTATTCCATGGGATGGCATTATGCACCATTTTTTGAACAGGGGACTGATATTGACCACTGGCAATTACATGCTATTTTCTATCCGCCATTGTTGCGTTCTGCCTCTGTACGTAAATTTATGGTGGGGTATGAAATGCTTGCTGAATCTCAACGAGATCTTACGGCAGAGCAAGCTGCACAAAAATTACGTGATGTAAGCGATATTCACTATAAAGAACAATAACGAGGAACGACACCATGTCAACGAATGAATTGAAGTTACGAGCTGCAAAGGCATTTAAAGATGTATGTGGTTATCAGGCAACAACCTTTGTACAGGCGCCTGGTCGCGTTAACTTGATCGGTGAACATACGGATTATAACGATGGTTTTGTGATGCCTTGTGCGATTAATTACCAAGCGGTTGTTGCTTGTGCTAAACGTTCTGACGGTATTGTCCGTTTGATCTCTGTCGATTATGACAATGTGCAGGATTCATTTTCTCTGAATGAGCCGATTAAGCCGACCAATGATAAACTCTGGGCTAATTATATGCGCGGTGTGGTCCATTTCTTAAAAGAAAAGGGCTATGTTGTCGGCGGTGCGGATATCGCGATCACAGGTAATGTTCCACTTGGCTCTGGTCTTAGTTCATCCGCTGCACTTGAAGTGGTAACTGGGCAAGCAATGAAGGCATTGTATGATTTAGAGGTTGCGCAATCAGAGTTGGCACTTATTGGTCAAGCCTCTGAACATAACTTTGCAGGATGTAACTGCGGTATTATGGATCAGATGATCTCCGCTTGTGGTGAGAAGAACCATGCTCTTCTTCTTGATTGCCGCAGCTTAGAGACAAAAGCTGTGAGTATTCCAGATAATATCAGCATTATGATCATTAATTCTAATGTGACCCATAGCTTAGTGGATGGAGCATATAATGCATTGCGTAAACAATGTGAAGAAGCTGCTCACATTCTTGGTAAGGCTGCTTTACGTGATGCGACCTTGGCTGAATTAGATGCCTCGACTATTGAAAAAGGTTCTGATGTTTATAAACGTGCGCATCATGTTATTTCTGAAATTGATCGTACAGTTGCTTGTGCCGATGCTTTAATCGCAGGGGATTTGCATAAAGTGGGTGAATATATGTACGCATCACACGCTTCTATGCGAGATGACTTTGAAATTACGGTACCAGAAATTGACTATATTGTAGAAGTATTAGCTGATTTTCTCGGCTCTAAAGGTGGTGTTCGCATGACTGGGGGGGGCTTTGGTGGCTGCTGTGTTGCGTTAATGCCTTCTGATATGGTTGCTCAGGCAAAAGCGCTCATTGAAGCTAAATATGAAGCAAAAACAGGTATTAAAGAATCGATTTATATCTGCACGCCACAAGATGGTGCGGGTAATATCTAATAAATAATAAGGTTAGATTATTGTGATGGAAAATTCTCTTATTCAAACGATGACTCAAGAGGTCGCCTTTGATGGGCTTCCGGCTAAATTGGTGACGTTGCAAAATAAAAACGGCATGTCCGTTACATTTATGGATATCGGTGCAACGTGGTTAAGTTGCACTCTTCCTATTGATAATGAACGCCGAGAGGTTTTGCTAGGGCTTGCGACAATGTCTGATTTTAAAAAGCATTCTTCTTATCTGGGGAGTACTATCGGTCGTTACGCTAACCGCATCGCCAAAGGGATGTTTGATATTGATGGTTTGCATTATCAGGTTGCTATTAATCAAGCCGGAAATACGCTTCATGGGGGCCGAGATGGTTTTGATAAACGTCGTTGGAATATTACACATCAAGATGCCAGCACAGTCGGTTTTTCGCTTGTTTCTGCGGATGGTGATCAGGGGTTTCCTGGCAATTTACAGGTGTCAGTTTGTTATCAGTTAAGCGATGAAAATACATTGTTAATTAGTTATCAAGCGACAACGGATAAAGCAACGCCAATTAATCTAACTAATCATGCTTATTTTAATCTATTAGGCGCTGAATCTGGATTAGATTGTAAAAGCCATATTCTTTCTATTAATGCAGATAACTATTTACCGACAGATGGAGACGGGATACCACTTGGCCATCCCGTATCTGTACAGGCGAATAGTTTTGATTTTCGTCAAGCAAAAGCAATTGCTTCGGACTTTTTAAAGGGCGAACAGCAATCGTTAGCGAAAGGTTATGATCACTCCTTTTTACTGAATCAAGATAGTCAGAATGGAGCGTGTGCTGCAACACTTTGTAGTCCAGATAAACGTATTACATTAAAAGTGTTTACTAATAAACCTGCTATACAATTATACACAGGTAATTGGCTAGCTGGAACGCCAAACCGCAGTGGTGGTGAATATATGGATTATGCGGGTATCGCGTTAGAAACTCAGTTCTTACCCGATGCGCCTAACCATCTTGAGTGGGCGCAGCCTAGTCCGCTTTTGGCGCCAGGAGAAACCTATCGTTATCAAACCGCTTATCAGTTTACTCTGTTAGAATGATAATCTCTCATGTATTACAATGAATAAATTAAGCCGAATATTATCCTATTCGGCTTTTTTATGGGTATCGATGCATTACTCAGCTATTACGCTATCATGCGCCTTGCTCTTCCTCATTTGTCCTCAACAAGCTATGACCACAATATTATGCCTAATGGTATTGGCTCCTTACTTTCCGCTTGTTGTTGTTTCTGTTGTCATCTAATATGAAGCATTGTTTATAAATGTAGCGAGGAGGTTGTCATAAAACTGTTTTACAGTTTCGTTAAAATAACGTAATTTTTTCTAAAATGCTGCGTATCATTCGTAGCGCTCAGTCACGTTAAGGATATTTATGACTGCACTTATTTTTGCTGCCATCGTTTTGGTCTCCGTTGTTGCCCAGTGGCTTGCTTGGTCACTGAAAGTTCCCGCTATTTTGTTTCTTCTCCTCACCGGTTTACTCTTAGGGCCGGGTGTGGGGCTATTAAACCCCGATGCATTGCTCGGCGATCTATTATTTCCAGTGATTTCACTCTCCGTTGCCGTTATTCTCTTTGAAGGCGCATTAACATTACATTTCAAAGAGTTAAAAGGGCTAGGTAAGATTGTTCGTAATCTCTGTTCGGTCGGGATGCTGGTGACCTTTGTGATAATTGGTGCTGCTTGCTACTGGCTACTTGATATAGATTGGCGTGTTTCTGCGGTGATCGGTGCCGTATTGGTAGTGACAGGGCCGACGGTAATTGCGCCGATATTAAACACCATGAAACCCGTTAAAGAGATTGACTCTATTTTACGCTGGGAGGGGATTGTTATTGATCCGATTGGTGCTTTATTTGCTGTTCTGGTTTTTGGCGCGGTAACGTCAACAAGCCAAGGTGATGCGGTACTTTCTACTTTACTTGCGCTGTTGCAAATGTTGTCTGCGGGCTTATTAATGGGGATTTTCGCGGGTTGGTTTACGACGCTCATTATCCGTCGTGAATGGCTACCCTATGAGTTGCATAAATTTGCTATTTTAGCCTTAGTCTTAATGACCCATTCGATTGCTAATGTTGCCAGCCATGAATCTGGGTTACTTGCGGTAACTATCTATGGCATGTGGCTTGCCAACCAGAAGGATCTTGATTTAACCTCTATTTTAGAGTTTAAAGAAGATCTCGCAAATATTAATTTCCAGTTTATTTATCTTACTGGCCGCTAGGTTAGAGTGGGATAGTGTGTTGTTACTTGGCCCGATGGTCTTCGCATTTTTGGCTGTTATCCTGTTTATTGCGCGCCCGTTATGTATTTTCTCATCAACATTGGGCAGTAAGATTTCCTATCGTTCAAAAATTTTATTATCCTGGATCGCACCAAGGGGGATTGTGGCTGCGGCGGTGGGATCTGTCTTTGCCTTAAGTCTTACCGAAGCCGGCGTTGAAGATGCAGAAAAAATTGTGCCGCTTATTTTTACTGTAATCATTGTGACGGTGATATTACAGAGCGTAACGGCGACACCTTTAGCACAGTGGTTGGGCTTAAGAAAACCCGTTCCATCAACGGTTTTATTTATCGGGGCTAATCATGTTGCCAGAGGCATTGCGGTTGGGCTGAAAGATTTGGGTGTCTCTGTACTGATGTCTGATCCTGCTTGGGAAAATTGTCATCTAGCGCGTATGGCAGGGCTTCCTTGTTACTACGGTAATCCACAATCTGAGCATGCAGAGCGTTTTGTGCCGCTTGCTGATCTCAATATGGTGCTGGGCCTTTCACCTAATCGCCATGATAACGCCCTCGCTGTTCAGCATTTTGCTCATCTACTCGATGAAAAGAAGGTTTTTTCGCTACATTCAGGTGAACATCATAGTAAGCGCAATAAAGTCAGTTCGACCTTTCGTTCAAGGCAAGTTTTGTTTCGCCGCGATGTGACGTTTACCAAGTTGAGTAGTTTGTTGACTAAAGCAGGTAAAGTTAAAGCGACTAAATTGGGTGATTCTTTTCTTTGGCAAGATTATTTGCAAGCCAATAAAAGTGCGGTACCACTCTTTGTTATTAGCGTATCAGGTAAGCTTAAGCCATTTGAAATAGGGGATGAGTATCAACCAATTGCAGGGGAAACGATTGTTGCCGTTCACCCGGTGGCGAACGTCTAGTTGTGCAGCCCTTTTATTAACGGTAATAAAAGGGCTGTGAAGGGATCACTTCAAATAGTTAGTTAAGTAGCGTTTTTGCAGTGTTAACGATATTTTCAGTGGTAAAGCCGAATAACTTGAATAGTTCATCGGCTGGCGCTGACTCTCCGAAGCTATTCATGCCAATAATGCGTCCAGAAAGCCCGACATATTTATACCAGTAATCTGCGATTCCTGCTTCAACCGCGATACGCGCAGTGACCGCTGCTGGTAAGACGGATTCTTGGTAAGAGGCATCTTGCTTATCAAAGAGATCGGTCGATGGCATCGATACCACGCGTACTTGATAACCAGCACGAGTGAGTTCGTGATAGGCATCGACGACGATACCCATTTCAGAACCCGTTGCGATAAGAATTAATTGTGCTGTGCCAGTGCAATCTTTTAATACATAGCCACCTTTAGCAATGTTAGCAACTTGGCTTGTTGTGCGTTCTTGCTGAGCTAAATTCTGACGAGAGAAAATTAATGCTGTTGGCGCATTTTTACGTTCAATTGCCAGTTTCCAAGCGACCGCTGATTCTACTTGGTCACATGGTCGCCAAGTGCTCATATTAGGGGTTAAGCGCAATGAGGCTATTTGTTCAACGGGTTGATGTGTCGGACCATCTTCACCAAGGCCAATTGAATCATGGGTATACACTTGAATGTTTTGAATTTTCATTAGTGCCGCCATACGCATTGCATTGCGCGCATATTCCATAAACATTAAGAAGGTTGCACCATAGGCAACAAAGCCACCGTGTAAGGCAATACCATTCATAATGGCAGTCATGCCAAATTCACGAACACCATAGTGTATGTAGTTACCGGAAAAATATTCTCTTGTTAAGGATTTAGAGCCTGACCACATGGTTAAATTTGAAGGTGCAAGGTCGGCAGATCCACCCATAAATTCTGGTAACATAACACCAAAGGCTTCAAGTGCATTTTGCGATGCTTTACGTGATGCAATATTTGCTGGCGTTGCTTGAAGATCCGCTATAATAGCCGTTGACTTCTCTTCCCAGTTTGCAGGAAGCTCGCCATTTACACGGCGTTTAAATTCTGCCGCTAGCTCTGGATACTGTGCTTGATAGGCGGCAAATTTCTCATCCCATGCTGTTTCTTTTGTTTTGCCAGCTTCTTTAGCATCCCATTTTGAGTATATATCCGCAGGGATTTCAAAGGGGCCATGTTGCCAATCTAATTTTTGACGTGTTGCTGCAATCTCTTCGGCACCTAATGGCGCGCCGTGACAGTCGTGCGTACCTGCTTTGTTTGGCGAACCAAAACCGATAATCGTTTTCGTACAGATAAGTGTGGGCTTACCCGTTTCTGCTTTCGCTGCTTCAATTGCCGCGTTAATGGCGTCTGCATCATGGCCATCTACCGCAGGAATAACATGCCAACCATAGGCGGCAAAACGTGCTGGCGTATCGTCTGAAAACCAACCTTCAACTTCACCATCAATGGATATTCCATTGTCATCCCAAAATGCAATGAGTTTACCAAGACCAAGTGTACCAGCGAGTGAACAGACTTCGTGAGAGATCCCCTCCATCATGCATCCATCACCCATAAATACGTAGGTGTTATGGTCAACGATGCTATGACCATCTTTGTTAAACTGTTCAGCAAGTGCACGTTCAGCCATTGCCATACCAACTGCATTGGCAATACCTTGACCAAGCGGTCCCGTTGTTGTTTCAATACCGGGAGCGTAACCATATTCAGGGTGACCCGGTGTTTTAGAGTGTAGTTGGCGGAAGTTTTTTAACTCATTGATTGGTAAATCATAACCAGTTAGGTGCAAGAGTGAATAGAGCAGCATTGAACCATGACCATTTGATAGTATGAAGCGGTCACGGTCTGCCCAGTTTGGATTATTCGGGTTATGATTAAGATGGTCTCGCCACAGTACTTCAGCGATATCAGCCATCCCCATTGGTGCACCAGGGTGACCTGAATTAGCTTTTTGTACTGCATCCATACTTAACGCGCGGATTGCGTTGGCTAGAATTTTTCGTTGCATATTGGTACCTATTTAAATTTTTTATAGAGCAAAAAAAGCGACTGAGGAGCCGCTTTATTATTGGAAGGGTTATATGAGATTAGCGATCATCGCTTCAAGTTTATCCTGATCAAGGGCAAAGTTGCGGATCCCGTCAGCGAGTTTTTCAACGGCCATCGGATCTTGATTGTGCTGCCACAAGAACTCTGCGTGAGTCATTTTTTTAGGACGATCTTTAAGTTCTACATTGGCGGTTAATTTTTCAGCAACGTCACCCTCGCTATCTTGCATTCTTGTAATAATTGCGGGCTGATTGTTAGGCGGTCACAACCTGCTAATTCGAGGATCTCACCGACATTTCGGAAGCTTGCACCCATCACAACGGTTTTATAGCCATGTTCTTTGTAGTAGTTGTAGATATTAGAAACAGAGATAACGCCAGGATCTTCTGATGGCGCAAAGTCGTGACCTTGTTTGGCTTTGTACCAGTCCATAATGCGACCAACGAAGGGAGAGATAAGGAAAACACCGGCTTCGGCACATGCACGTGCTTGAGCAAAGGAGAACAACAGTGTTAGGTTACAGTTAATGCCTTCTTTTTCGAGGATCTCGGCAGCAAGAATACCTTCCCACGTCGAGGCAAGCTTAATTAAAATACGGTCATTTTGGATGCCTGCATCGTTATACATTTTAACTAACTGACGTGCTTTGATTACGCTGTTTTCTGTGTCATAGGATAAACGTGCATCGACTTCGGTAGAGATGCGTCCAGGGACTATTTTAAGTATTTCTTTACCAATATTAACCGCGAGCATATCGCAGGTATCAGTTACCTGTTGTGCTTTATCGTTGCTTTTAGATTTTGCATAGGCAATAGAGGAGTCGATAAGATATTTATAATCTTCTAATTGTGCCGCTTTTAAAATTAAAGATGGATTGGTTGTTGCGTCTTCTGGCTGGTACTTCGCAATTGCTTCAACGTCACCGGTATCCGCGACGACGGTAGTCAATCTACGAAGTTGTTCTAATTTATTGCTCATTTTTATTCCACCTTAATTTTTTGCTTGTACGACAGCTAATAGAATTTACAACAACCATAATGACTCACGTTGATAATGAACAAATGATTGCGCGTGTAACATTTGTTATAATAGTATTGTTTTTTTCCGTAAAAAGTCAATGAAGAAAATTATTTTTGTGATCTGTCTCTTTTTTTGTTGGTTGTTGTGATAATAGTGTGGGGTTGCGTTCGGAGAAATGCATAGAAGTTAGGCTTAAGGTATGCTTTTGAGCAGCTAGTTGATTCACGCTCTCTGCTAGTGAGGGAGCGATCCCCCATCTCTTGCGGATATTGGAAGGTGCTGTATGGTTAGGGGTTAATCTTCCATATTCAAAAGGGTCATTGCACAGCTCACGCTGGTCGCTAATATATCGATACTACCGGTGCGTAGTGCTCCCGCGATGGCTAAAGCCTTGCGCTCTTCACTTGCGATAGCGATGACATTTGGGATGCGTCGTAAGTCCTCTGTCCCTAAGCCAATCACTCGATTTCGTAGACGTGTATTAGCACTCTGACCATCTCTTTTAAAGAAGTCGAAACCACCAATATCACCAATAATTCCTTCGTTGATACGGGCTTCTGCAAACTCCTGTTGGGTAAACCACCCTAGCTTTATCATGTGGCTATTTTCATTCATGTCACCCACACCAACCAAGGCATAATCGGCATTTTTTGCCTGTTGTAATGTTTCAGAGATAGTATTATGAGTAAGGAAAACAGAGCGAGTATTGGCGTCATCGACATAGCCTGGGGCATATAATGTTTCGCTGGTACCGCCAAATTTTTTCGCCAGTTGGCGACAGATATGGTCGGCATTAATACTATCGCCGCTACGATGAGTGCCACCAATCGCACAAACAAATCGTGCATTGCGTTGTGTTACAAGTCCTACGTGGTCTGCAACGGCGGCGACATTTTGCCCTTGGCCAACGGCGACGGTGCTATTGTCTTTGAGATTGTTCGCCAGAAAGTTAGAGACGAGTACGGCAACCTGTTTACGCTGTTCTTGGTTGCTTGTTTGATCTAGGGCGATGAGGACACGTTTTAGTTTATATTTATCCATTAGGCGTTGCTCGAGTTGCGCGCTATAGATGGGGTGATAACGGACATTAATTTCAACAATTCCCTCTTCACGGGCTTTACGTAGCAGCCGGCCAATTTTAATTCGAGAGATGGAAAATTTTTTGGATATTTCTTCCTGAGTTGCGCCTTCTTGATAATAAAGCACCGCTATTTCGGTTAACATTTCATGATCATCAAGAGTAGGTGTTGCTGAAGAGAGATTTACTTGAGACATATTGATTACTCATTAGTTAATTAAATGGCTGTTCAAATGATAATTACGTGTTCATATGTTTACATAATTTACTGAAGTTTGCCAATAAAATAGCTCTGTGCAGCGAGGCAGTAACTTGTTATTTATTCTAACATGCATTATTGCTGTTTATCTTGCCATGCTTTGGCTTTATTAATTAATGGAATGATACTTGAGCCTTGTACTAAAATTGAGAACAGTACAGCAGAGTAGGTCATTACTAATATTATTTCGCGTACATCTATATTTTTTTCTGGGATAACGATAATCCCACTTGGGATGACCATCGCCATGGCTAGCGCTAAGCCTCCCCGTAATCCTCCCCAGGTTAAAATAGCGACGGAATAAGGGTTGTATTGTCGGAAAAGTTGGAATCCTAAATAGGGCAACATAATACTTAAGT
The DNA here is from genome assembly GCF_041080865.1 of Psychromonas sp. MME1. NCBI lineage: Bacteria > Pseudomonadati > Pseudomonadota > Gammaproteobacteria > Alteromonadales > Psychromonadaceae > Psychromonas > Psychromonas sp. MME1. The sequence goes on from NZ_CP160906.1 coordinate 3,200,942, forward strand.
AACGTGCACTTAATGTAAGTGGAATTGCAATCAGCATTAATATCCAATCTTCTTGATGAAAGGAGTATTCAAGCATACTAAGGCCAATGAGTAGAAAAAGAATGCCATTTAAAAATTCATCAACAAGCTCCCAGAAATGATCTAACAGTTGTCTACTCTCTTTAGAAAAGCCGGTGATGCGTGTCCAGTTACCAATGATGATGCCTGCAACAACCATGGCTAATGGCCCAGATACCCCGATCATCCGGCAAAAACATAGCCAGCTGTAGGTATACCGATAGTTAATAGTAACTCCATGGAGTGATCATTTGTTGCGCTGATTAAATAGTGGAACAATAAACCTAGGGCACAGCCATAGATAATGCCGCCGATTGCTTCATGTAAGAATAATTCTCCCACACTGAGGAAAGTTGGTTCTGTACCTGAAAAGGCAATGCTATAGAGGGTGACGAAAATGACTAAGCCAAATCCATCATTAAATAATGATTCACCTTCAATTTGAGTTGAAATACGTTTCGGTGCCTTTAATTTTTTGACAATCGCTAATACAGCAATGGGGTCGGTTGGAGATATTAATGCGCCAAATAGTAGGCAATAGATGAGAGCAAATTGTAAACCAAGCAGATATTGGCAGATATAATAAAGCGCATATCCGATAAAGAAGGTTGAAAATAACGTAGCACCTAAAGCCAGTACCGAAATTTCCCATTTTTGATCCTTAAGGCTGCTGAGATTAATCCCTAATCCTCCAGCAAATAATAAAAACCCCAAAATACCGTCTAATAGAAAACTATTGAAATCAATTTTTAATAATTGCTCAGATGCAATGACTTTCAGGGAGGTAAAACCGTTATTGCCAGCAATGATGATCACAAGAGATAAAATCAATGCGCCAGCTGTAATCGCAATGGTATTTTGCAATTTGCCTATTTTGCTGTTTATAAAGGTAATTATCATTGCCGTCGCAGCAAGAAAGCAGATCGTTGCATAGCTTGTCATGTTAAATCTCATCGATGATATTGTGCATGGAATATAAAACGAAATGTTGTTTAATACTATAAATTTGATGATTTTGCTGAGGGGGCTATGACCAGAGTAACAATCTTAAGCTTGCGGGCGCATTTATTTAAATATTTTTTCAAGGAAAACACAAAAAAATTTGAGTAGGCATGATTTTTTTACGTCTTTGATATAAGATGTTTGCCAAGGGATTTATTGGATAAATTGATCTGTGTTTGACCTACACTATTATCAACGAGATTAATTTAAGATTCTTTAAGAAATCATACTCGTAAACTGGCAATGCTAGGCATTACTGAAGTGAACATTGTAATTGAATTTCTTGATGGTATCTGTGATTGGTAGCACCTTCTGGTGATCTACTTTAATTATTTAGTAGTTATAAAGGATATTAAAGAAATGAAAATGAAATTCATTGCTATTGCTGTTGCTAGCGCCATTCCAGCCTATTCTGCTTCAGCGGCAACCGTGTTTGAAAATGACGATACTACCTTAAACATTGGTGGACGAATCGAAGTCAGAGGAAATATTTCTGACGCGAATAAAGATGACGAGAATAAAGACAATGGTGGTAACTCTAATTCTTTTGATGATAAGTCTCGTGCACGATTATCGGTAGATGGTAAAAAAACAATTTCTAATGATGTGGCTTTTGTTGGTAAATATGAATTTGAACTGACGGAAAAAGATGACAACTCTAAAGACGATACCGAAATCAATACGCGTCATTTATATACTGGTGTAGAGTCGAGCCTAGGTAATCTTTACTATGGCCATCAAAACAATGCTCTAACATATCTAACCGATTGGACCGATATGGCAGAAGTGTATAGTGGTTATGTTAATGAATATACCGTTGCTAGTGCTGACCGAGCAAAGAATGTATTGCGTTACACCATCGCCACAGATTCAGGTCTGACTTTCCAAGTAAGTGGTAATTTTAATTCGGAATCTGAATACGATGCTAATCGTAGTGATGGTTATAGTACGGTACTAGCTTATAGTCTTCCAATGGGTGTTGAGCTAGGTATCGGTTATGCGTCTAGCGATGAAACTTACGGTAATGGTACTGATAAAGATACTTCAGATGCTTATATCTTAGCTGCTAGATATACGAATGAGAATGGGATATCGGCTGCTACAATGTATCAAGCTGGTAGTATTTCAAAATTAGGTATTAAAGATTCAGACTATAATGCCGTTGAGACATATCTAGGATATTCATTCGGTGACAACGCAATAAATTTAACTTATAACTACTTTTCTGCCGATGATATTGATGAGCTAGATATTCAATTTGTAGCCGCTGAATATGCGCGCTATTTCGGTAATGTTGCTTTGTATGGCAGTTACAAATATAACTTACTGGACAATGGTGATGGTGGTTATGGTGACAATGATAAAGACGAGCTTATGCTAGGTATGCGTTACGCATTCTAATTGTTGCTCATCGCTTAATTCGATGATAATCCCTCATCAACTCAGCGTTGATGAGGGGTGTTTAATAAGCACTAAATATTGCTATTATTTATTAATATCAACAATGACACGACCACGGACTTTACCTGAAATCAGGTCTCCTGCTACTTCAATCGCTTCACTCAAACTAATTTCATTAGAAATATCATCAAAGACTGTTGGCTCTAAAATATCAGCCAGACGTTGCCATGCTTCTAAGCGGTCTGCGGTTGGGCGCATGACACTATCAATACCTGCAAGAGTTACACCACGTAAAATAAAGGGAGCAACGCTTGAGGGGAAATCCATACCCTGTGCTAAACCACAAGCTGTAACTGTGCCACCATACTGCGTACTCGCGCAAACATTCGCTAAGGTATGACTACCAACCGTATCTACAGCACCAGCCCAACGTTCTCTCGCTAATGGACGACCTGGCTCTGATAATGTTGCGCGATCAATGATTTCAGCTGCACCCAATTTTGTTAGGTATGCGGCTTGATCAACACGACCCGTTGATGCAACCACTTTATAGCCCAATTTTGCTAAGATCGCGATGGCGAAACTACCAACGCCACCGTTAGCACCAGTCACTAAGATTTCCCCTTTATCCGGTGTCACGCCATTTTTTTCTAGAGCGATCACACACAGCATTGCCGTATAGCCTGCCGTGCCAATGGACATGGCTTGGCGAGGAGAGAAGGCTTTAGGTAGAGGGATTAACCATTCGCTTTTTAAACGTGCTTTTTCGGCCAAGCCACCACAGTGTGTTTCACCGACCCCATAACCATTAAGTAACACGCTGTCACCCACTTTAAATTTATCGCTATCACTTTGTTCAACAGTACCGACCAGATCAATGCCAGGGATCATTGGGAAGGTACGTACTACAGGACCCTTTCCTGTGATTGCTAATGCATCTTTGTAATTGAGCGTGCTATATGAAACCTTAACGGTAACATCACCAGCTGGCAGTACACTATCATCAATCTCTTTAACGGTAGCTCGGTAACCTTGCTCATCTTTTTCGATTAAAATACCTTGAAACATGTTTTTTCCTTATTTAGACCAGTCGTCTATTAATGGTTGAAAAAAATAATGGGGTAAAAATTATTTGGGTAAACCTGCGATAAAATTATTAAAATAAATATCTAGCGGCTTACTGTTTTCTACTAATCTTGCTCTGCTGACTGCGCCTTCCCAGCCAATCCAGAAATATTCCGCTAATTGGTCGCAATCTGCGTTGGTTGAAATATCGCCACACTTTTTGGCTTCTTTTAAACAGGTTGCCACACGCTGTTGCCAAGAGATAAATATATTAATTAAGATCGGCCTAAAGCTTTCTGGCAGTAAATCAACCTCTTGCCCTAGATTGCCGACTAAACATCCTCGCTTAAATTGATAACGACTCATGCCAATTTTAGCGCCTTCAACATAGTTATTAATGCGTGTTAATGGCGGGTAGGATTCATCTAATAAGCATGCATCTAGCTTCTTGATAAAATAGCTAGCATAGCTTTCTAGTACCGCTAAGCCAAATGCCTCTTTGCTGCTAAAATAGTGGTAAAAAGAGCCCTTTGGAACACCAACCTTTTTAAGGATAGCTTCAATTCCCGAGGAGGCAAAGCCACTTTCGGTTAATTGTTGCAGACCACTGCGAATTAATTCACTCTTGGTGTCGAGATTATCACGGGAAACTCTAGGGGGTCTTCCACGTCTTGTTTTAGTTGTTGATAAATTCATTTGTTAATAATAGACCGATCGTCTATTAAATTGCAAATGTTTTCTAAAAATAGTTTAGAGATAGGTAAGTTGCCCCTTAAAAATAGTGTTATATGCCGATGCTACTTCAAGATGCAAAGTCAGTAAGAAAAGAGTATCGAAATTGGGGGCATAAAATTGAAGTATAGTTTTTCTACATATAGAGTTTACTTTAATACAGGTTGGTGATCTTCTCTTTGCCCTAGCGGACGCTAAATCGAAAACTAGTCCTGTGTTGTAACAGTCGAAAAGCGAATAACAATTACCGCTTGTTTTTTCTTGAAGTATAGGGGTGGACAGCTTTAATTTTGTTTGTTAGGTTAGGTTTTTTAAATTATTAGTGAAATGATTGTTATGAAAAGTATCTACAGATTGGTTTTTATCGCTAGTTTAAGCCTTGTTGGTTGCCAACAAAAAGAGAGCGACACTCAAGCGATTGCGTCACATAATGCGGCCGCCGAAATTCCCGATACACATTCAGCACGAACCTCGCTAGATTGGAACGGGATATACAAAGGAAATGTACCCTGTGATGACTGTGAGGGTATCGAGTTATTTGTGGAGTTAAAGCAGGACGGTACTTATATGTTGAGTAAAAGCTATCTCGGAAAAATGAGTGCCGCTGTTATGCAAGAAGGCCCCATTGTTTGGGATGGTAATATTATTGCCGTTGACGATTTACTCTTTCTTGTCGGAGAAAACCAATTATTTCTAGTTGATCAGCAAGGTACACGTATTGTTGATCAAGCTGGTTCCGCTTACTCTTTACATAAAGAGATTGAGTGACTTCTATGATAATGCCGGCTAGTTCGGCATTGTTCATGATATTTTATAGCTTTACATTTTCTGCTCACTTTCTAGTAGCGGTAGTAATATTTCAAAAACATTCCCATCTGTTGCATTGTAAGGCTGTAATTTGAAACTCCCTTGATGGCGTTTAACGATATCATCGGCAATTGACATACCTAAACCGGCTCCATCACCTTTACCGCTATCGCCCCTAAAGAATTTTTCAAATATCTTATCACGTATTACATCTGCTATTTGTTTACCGTTATCCATGATCAATATCTGTAAGCTTTTGCCATTTGCGATTGTGGCATCCGTGTGCATTTTTATTGTGATATCGCTTTTATCACCCGAATAGCGAATGGCATTGTCGATTAAATTGGTAAAAAGGATGGATAACAAAGTCGCGTTTCCATAGACAGTACAATGTTCAATCGGGAGTAAGGAGATATTTTGTTGGCGCTTAAGCGCAACAGGTGCTAAGTGGGCGATAACATCACGCAAAATGCTAGTTACATTAATTGGCGTACTTTGTAGATTTTGTTGAGACTCTATACGAGAGTACATGAGTAGCTGCTGAATGAGTCGATCTGTGCGGTTAATACCGCTAATAATATTGTTTAAATCGCTGCGTTGTTCACTGATATTATTACTATTAAGCGCATTTTCTGCATTTAAGCGCAAGATAGCGAGTGGGGTTTTTAATTCATGGGCGGCAGTACGAGTGAAGCGCTTTTCGCGTTTCCATGCTTTACTTAATTGCTCTAGTAAATAATTAAGTTGCTCCACTAAAGGGGTGAGTTCAACGCTGGAGTGCTGCATCATGATTGGCTCTAAATTATTGATATTCCTTAGGCTAACGGCTTCTTGTAATTGTGTTATTGGTTGTAAAAATTTATTCACTAGCAGTAATGTTGTCAGGGATAAAATAACAATCAATAACAGTTGCGGTAAGCTTGTCGATAGGGCTATTTCCATGATTGCTTCATTGCGTATAGACTGTTTCTCAGCAACTAACATATAAAGTTGGTGCTTATCATTGGGGATTTTTAGTAGAAAAGATCGCCATATTTGCTCGTGAAAGGTGAAATGATTAAATCCCATATTATCAAGGTCTGTTAATGCTTCATCAGGGGCTGTTGGGGATTTAAAAACAACCTTGTTATCTTGATAAAACTGAAAAATGAGGTTTTCTTCGTATATGTGTCCAAAATTTGTTTTTGGTGCTTTATGGTCTACCACATTTTGAATCCCTTTAAACCAATAGGCATATAGGTTTTCACCTTGTTCTGCAGGCATTGCTAGTATGTTGGGGATGGCTAATGCGAGCACTTTTGCTGATTCACCAAGGCGCGCATCATAGACTTCTGTTACTTCATCTTTGCTTTGTTGGACGATGAATGCCCATGAAATTAAAACCAAGAGGGTCGTTATGCTTATGCTACTAACGATTAAGCGTTTTTTTATCGAGATTAATTGACTGTTATTATTTTTCAATGAAATACCCAACGCCTCTAATATTTTTAATGATGCTATTATCTATTTTTTTGCGTAAATTATGAATATGTACTTCGATAGCATTGTCACTGGCTAGTTCATCCCAGCCGTGTAATGCTTGTTGTAGGTGTTCTTTGCTTAATACTCGCCCTGCCTTGGTGACAAGGGTGGCGAGTAGTTTAAATTCATTATTAGTCAGCTTTATCTCTTTACCGAGATAGTTCACGCGGTTGTTGGCCAGTGAAATGGTTAATCCCGCTATTTCAATGGTCGATTCCGTATTACCTGATATGCGCCGAATCAACATCCGTAAGCGGGCTAGTAACTCTTCCAGTGCAAAGGGTTTGGTTAGGTAATCATCTGCGCCACCATCTAGTCCTTTTACACGATCATCTATCTCATCCCTTGCTGTTAAAATCAATACTGGTAATGTATGACCCGCCTTACGGATTTTGTGTAATAGATCTAAGCCATCGCAATCGGGTAGGGTTAAATCGAGAATGATAGCCATGACATTTTCTGTGTTAAGGATAGCTTCAACACCATTACCTAATTGTAACCAATCGACGGTATACCCATGTCGACTTAGTGAGGTGACCATAGACTCACCAAGTAGATGGTCATCTTCAACTAAGAGAAGTCGCATTAATTTAGCTCCTTAAGTTTGTTGTTAATTTCTTGCATACGGCCTTTGTCTGCGATTGCTCGATTAGGTCGAGGCTCTGCTTGTTGTGCTTGTTTAAAGTATTTGATTGCTTCTGCTTTTCTACCATCTTCCTTTAAAAAATCAGCATAAAAATAGTTTGGATCAATACCCAGTGGATTAATTATTAATGCTTTTTTAAGCATTTTTTCTGCTTTCTCATCATCGCCAAAGCCAATCGGCCAACCCGGTACTTGATAGTATAGCGAACCTAAACTGGTATAGGCGGAGCCATGCAGTACATAGGGATCGCTTTCTATCACTTCTTCTAAAAGTTGCTTGGCTTTTTTGACTAAGGATAATGCACCTAAGCCGCCCTTAACACCAGCGAGTGAACTATTGTTGATGGCTAACCAGACTTTTAGTTCGTTACTGTTAGGCGCTGCTTTCAACGCCTCTTCATTGGCCATTATATTCTTTTCTAGGCAGCTAGTTTTGAGATCTTCGCCGCTTATTTGATATTGGCAATTTGCCCATTCTTGTTGAATGTTAAGCAGTATCTCTTCTGCTGTTTGCGCATGGCTTATATTACTTGCCAATATGAGGGTTAAGCCAAGCAATGCATTCATTCTCTTTACTGTTTTCATTATTATCACTCCCGTTGTTAATGTGCCTTAGCAAGGCTTTCACTAATAATCTTTTTTTGTTTGTAAATAGATGCGGAAACTAAGTTTGGAAAGAGTTGATTGATGCGTACAAATAATTTTTCTGGCCAACCAATCCAAGCTACTTTTGTTTCGTTTTGCAGTGTTTGTAATACCTCTAGGGCAACTCGTTCAGGGGTATCGACGCTATTGCCTAATGCCTGATTGAGATCCCTGACGCGTTGATCATTTAACGCCGTGTTGGTGGCGCGAGGGGCAATAAATAGCATCTGTTGACCACTCCCCTGTAATTCGCGTTGCATTGCTTCTGTGAAACGGTGGAGTGCTGCTTTGGTTGCGCAGTAAGTAGCGTAACCGGGATAACCGATAGCGGCGAAGGTCGAACCGATATTTACGATGATACCGTTATCAGGCAACCAAGTAAGTGCATACTTACTTAGTGATATTGGTGCACTGATATTGATGGCTATCTCTTGCTCGATTGATTCGATGGTACGTTGAGCAAGGTAATCGAAGGTATTACAGCCAGCATTATTAATCACAATATCGATATGAATTCCCTCATCAATATATGAGAGGCATTCCTTGTTAACGGTTTTTAGACCTTCGCTACAGCTAATATCGGCTTCAATTGATAGATAGTTACTTGTTGCTGGTAACTGCTCGATTAATTGATCTAGCTTGTTTTGTTGGCGCCCGACTAAAATGAGGTGACAGCCAGCCGAGACCAAACTAAGGCAAAGCGCATGACCAATGCCACCCGTTGCCCCCGTTATTAAGACGCGTTTATCCTTAAGCTTCATGACAAACCTCAACAACTGTTATTGTCTCGCTACTGGTTGGAAGGGCTGCGAGCATCTGACTGTAAAGTTTGAATACCATGTTAGCGCCATCAATAATCGCTTGTTGATCCGCTTTGTCGCTAATTTTATTGACTAAGGAAGCGAAGAGTTTGATGTGTTCTTGGTCTAAGGTGCTGTGTGATGTGAGATAGCTCATCGCTGCATCGGGGAGATTAAGTTTTTGTTGTACTAATTCAGCAATTTTTCCTCCAACATTGACGCTGGTGCCTTCTAATACCCAGACCATACCTAAAAATGCGAGAGGATTTTTACGGTCAATCTGATGGTAAAGGTATGCCACCATTAACTCAATACCACTCCCTACTTTGCCCGTTCCTTGATTATTTCGCACCAGTTTGGCATCGAAACCGCAGGCGTTGATATCATTTAAAATCCACTCATGATGGCCTTTTTCCTCTTCAATATATTGTGCCAAGGCGCTACGCAACCACTCGTAGTTTTCACTTAAACGAGAGCCACATGCCATTAATAGTGGCACGGTATGTTTTACATGGTGGTAAGCCTGCGTTAAAAAGGCATAGTAGCTTTGCAAGGATATTTCACCACGCTGACAGGCTGCAAAAATCGGCTGTTGGTACATTTTTTGTTGTTCTATTGCCGTGGCTTCTTGTAATTGAGTGAAGAAGTCACTTGTTGGTTGCATATTGTTTTGCATGGCTTTTTCCTTAATTGATATAAGTTTTACCGAGTTTGGTCGCGCGATGGAATGGTCTATCATCGGCGTAAACAGGTTGCTGAAGTTGTTGCGCATAGGGCGACCATTGGCGGTCAATAGTTGTGGATATTGCGTAAACGGTGCGCTCATCACCAAGGTCGCTATTTGTGCATAATCAGGTAGTGAGTTGTTGAGCTTTTTAATTGCCGCTATCGTGCTTTGTTGCTCGCTATGTTGTGCTGCAACAATCGCAGTTAAGCTCTCCTGTGCATCACCGATGATGACAATTTGTTGTAATTCAGAGTGATTATGTGCCTCTGACTCAATCCACTCTGGTGAAATGTTGCGTCCGTAACTGGTGATTAATAAATTACTTTTTCTTCCCGTAATATGTAAATAGTTGTCTTTGTCGAGGTAGCCGATATCGCCTGTGTGAATGCTATTTTTCGTTGCTTGTTCTCCTAGATAGCCCAACATAGTCGCTTCGCTCACGATTATTTCACCATCAGCGGCAACGCTGACATTGCAATGCGCTAGCGGTTGACCACAACTTCCTAGCTTATTATGGGCATGTGAGTTTAAGCTGACCACCGAACCACATTCGGATAATCCATAACCTTCATAGGCAGGAATTCCCAACGCCAATGCTTTTTGCATTATCGCTTCTGATACATGTGCGCCGCCGACGGCTACAAATTTGAGTGTGCTAATAAGTTGTGGTTGCTGCATAGCAATTTGAATCAATACCTGCAATAAAGCAGGCGTTAAGACTAAGCTATGCGGTTTTTCACGTTGCAGTATTTGACAAAAAACGGTTACATCAAATTTGCTAGAGCCTTGCAATCCTACTTTTTCTCCACTGTAGATGACGCTACAGACACCCATCTGTAAAGGCACGTAAATACCGGTAATATTTTCAAGTAGGGTTGATAGAGGTAAGAGAACTAGATGAGACAAGGGTTTATCGTCATTATTGATAGTAGAAATTAATGACTGAGTTACTTTTTGTAGGTGTGATTGGCTCAAACAGACGCCTTTAGGGGAGCCCGTCGATCCAGAGGTAAAGGTGATTTTATTGGTTTCTGCAAATAATGGGGCGAAGCTACCTTGCTTCGTTACCTTGTAACCATTGAGATAGGAGAAATTGATGGCTTTCTCACCAGCAATGTGTGGCCAATCGCCAATCAGTGTATCTATATTTGCTGAATTTAAAATATGGTCAACTTGTTGTTCACTGAAAAACATCGGGATAGGAATAACGGTGATATTCGCTAACAATGCCGCTAAATCGATGATAGCCCAATCGATGCTATTCTCTGCGCGTAACGCAATACATTGACAATCATTACTGATTAATTTCTGCTCTGTTAGTTTTATCTCTTGCCACAGTTGTGAGTAAGTTAATTGCACTGTTTCGAGGCTGCGTGTGGAACTGCCGCGTAACGCAATGTTATTGGGCGTGTTGTGTGCAAAAAAGGCGATGTTTTTTAACAGGATATTCATGATGTTTTTACTCGTGATTGACGTTGGCAAAGCTGCTCGTAGCGAGCAATTAGTTGAGTCAAACCTACTTTTAAATTACCGGCTGATACACGTGGATGTGTATGGTAATAAGTTCCCCAAGTCGTTTCTGTATTAGCTATTTTTGTTTGGTCGGCCATCGATAGCACGGTGGGGGTTAACCCTAAGTGCACCATCATCGCGTATAGGGGATCTGTCGCGGTAAAAATGCACCACTCGAAACCTTGCTCGGTAAGATGCTTAGCCATTAACAGGAAGTGCAGGGGAGATATACCTTTAGAGAAGCTCGCCAATTGACCAAATTCAATGAGATTTGAACGTGCTATCACTTGTGCAAATTGTTTCGCCATAATTTGCTCGGCGGGTTGTGCTAAGTATTGTTCAAGAAATAGCGGCTCATCGCTCGCAATACGGTAGCCGCAAACTGAAAGCAATTCTCCATTTTCCGAGTAGATTGCTAAAAATGTCGGCATAAATTCAGTGATCTTTGCCGTAAATGCAAGTTCGTAGCGACAGGCGACATAGCGCTCAACCTCCTGACGTAAGGGGTGAGAGCGATCGATCACTTTTAATGTAACGGGCTGTGTGAGTTTCATTTTCTTACCCTCTTTTGGATATCTAAATTAACTTTAGAGGGCAAGACTTAAGATAAACTTAAGATAAGTAAAAAATAATGATTATTTTAAAGCGATTAGCTGCGGCGCCCAGGGTGAGTTGTAAGTGGAAGTCTTAGAAGCTATTTTTGCCATTGCTTTTATAGGGAGATAAAAATAATTTGCCATCTTCAAGTGCGCCAATGTCATAAAATTGCGGCAAATTGAAGTTAATCTGTTCATCTAAATCATTACTAGGATTATTGGATGCATAGAAGCGATTTACATTTTGCACTAAATCATCTTTGCTGCCAGAAAAATGATGGAAGGTCTCTATCTCATTATCTGCATTGGCAATATAGACATTGAATCCACCATGATAATTTTCGAAGAAAAATTGGATAAGCCCATCACTAATATGAGATTCGATAATTTCAGCAGTCTCAGTAAAGTGGGTGTTTTTTAGGTTAATGGCGCTGGTGGATAATTTTTTATTGGATATGTGGCTATAAATATCCACGGTGCTTTCTAGGTGTTGTAGCGTGACCCCTGTGCGCTCGAAGTAAAATGCAAATTTTCGTCCGCCGGTCCATAATGTTTGTACTGAACGTTGTGCTATTGAGTCTAAACGTAATTGTATATATTCATTGAGTTTTTTATAAAATGCTTGGCTAATTTGTTGAGTAAAATAACGACTATAACAAAAAATATCGATTTGCTCAGGGGGGCGAGCCTCTTGATGCATCTTACCTAAAATAGTCGTCAGAGCATCTACGACAGCGAATTCATTGTCAAAGTGCAGGCTACGCACTTCATTCCAAGAGTTGCGATAAATAAGATCAATGCTGCCGATCAAGCACTCTTTATGTTCTCCACATGAAAATACATCGTCAATTTGATTCAGTACGCTCTCTTGGGTATCTTGCCAGTGCCGAGTTGGATCTTTTTCGACATTTAAAAAGATAGTAAGGTGTTTTATTTCACAAGGTCGGCTGAGGGCTTGATTACTTGCTTTGGGAACATAAATAGGGAAAATAGAATGCAGATCCTGAATAAACTGATTCAGTTTTTGCTCTACAAGATCGGAGCCTTGATTATATAGATGTAATCTGGTTTCTTCATCATATAAGCCATTCATATGGCACCAAGAGATTAATTTCGATATATATTTGGCGTGCATTAATTTGGGCGTTTGCATTAACGCATTATTTTCAATAGGGCAATTGTATAGGTACCAACCCGCCGGATTTGTTCTGTTTTCTGGAACTTGAATAAAACTAAGATCTGGTTCAAAAAGGTCGGGTGAAATATTGGGATTAATTAGATCCACTTTCCCTGGTAATGTTTCATGAGCTGCGTAGAGTTTGCGCGATAAAATACCCAGGTCTTCTGCGCTAATCGATTCTGATATATTGTTGTCTCTCGCAAAGCTTAGTAATTTCCGGTAACTCCCCATCAGTGTTTCTAATAAGACATCTTTTGCTTTACTAACCTCTGAGACCTTCCAGTTTTTACGATTGTCCAAATAGGCTATCTCTTGATCATTCCAGCCCCATTGCTTAACAAATTTGCTAACAATTGAGCGTCGCCAAGCATTGTTATCGTGTATCTCTTTCTTGGATAAGTTTTCTTCCGTTTTGAGGTAAAAACAGGCTCTTACGACTTCAAGCCGCTTGCTGTCATTAATACTCATTAAATAGGAAGTAACTTTATTGAGCATTAAGCAATAGGGATCTAGGTTTTCATCGTAATAAGTTTGTTCTTGGAAGGTTTTTTTGTAAGACATCGCAATCAGTTCAGTATTCGGATACTCCCAAGAATATGCTTCCATCAAAATTGTTTTTAGTACGGCTTTATAAGGATTATCGATGCCTTTATATAATTGCCAAAGTGTGGCACCAAAATACTCTTCTGCGGGAATGCGATGGAATCCGCCTAAGTCTAACCAGTCTTGTGGATTTAACTCGCCACTTTCATATAAGCTTTTTACATACTGATCGTAATTTTGCTCGTGTTCAAAGGGAATTTGTCGCCACAGTATTCTTTTTCCTGCTATATGTAATGCGGTACGGTAGAACTCATCAAGCAGCAACATATGCTGCGATGAACCACATGCATCGTAGGTCATATTGGCATCATTATCGACGCGAAATTTATTATCAGGTATTAAAAAAAAGTTTAACTCAACATTAAAGTTATTTGCCCAGTGGGTGATATTCCATGCTTTTTCATTTAATAATTTTATTCGTTCAGGTTCAAGCTGATGTGGATAGCAAATCCAAATATCGAAGTCACTTTCAGAGCTTTGTCCGACAGATGACGTACTACCCATCGCATATAAACCAATGAGGTCGTTAATATTAGAAGTTTTAACGGGTAATTCTACTTCTAGGAAATTCGCTAAAATATCCCTATGTTTATCTGTTATTTCATATAAGTGTATTCCAGTTGGAACATCTCCATCAATATAACCGGGTAATGTCGGATGATTAAAATGAAATAATAGTGGGAAAGTTTGAAAAACATTGATCTCTTCTTCATTCATTAATACTTGTGCTGATTGTATCCGTAAGCGATTAAATTGATCGGCTTTTTGACATAATCTTTTAATTTCGTGATTCAATAGGGAACCTTTTGCATACAGATAAATATAACAAACGGAAAAAGAGCATTGATTGTAGCACTGTTAGTGAGATGGGGAAACATGCACAAATTTATTTATATTCGTCATATCCCCCCACGTTGGTTGTTATAAGTAATGCAAATATTTTACTCTTCAGCTAATTGGTAGGGAAGGGGGGCGCAATATAAAGTTGAGCCTTCAATTTCTTGAACTTGATATATATCATCGTCGTTATAATCGTTTGGCAAAACCGCAAGTACTTCGATATGCCCATCTCCATATTGACATCCAGATATAATGGTGCCGATACGCTTCCAATTGTTATTGACTAATACTTGGACATTATCTCCGACTTCAGGTGCTTTGCTAGCACGACCAGTGAGGATAAATAGGGCGCGTTTGTTGATTCCACGATATTTTGCTCGAGCGATCGTCTCTTGCCCAATGTAGCAACCTTTACTAAAGCTTATGCCGTTAAGCGCTTGTAGATTAAGCATCTGCGGAATAAACAAGCCTGATGTTTTTTCTTCTATGAAAGCAACACCAGATGCAATATTCATGGCATTCCATAAACTATCATCAAAAACCGCGGCTTGTTCCTTAAGATCGCTAATTAGCTCTTCGGCCTGTTGATTTTTTAAAATAGCGAGGTAACGTAGCGATGGATAGGGCTGTTTAACTAAAATGCCATTTTCTGTGAGTCGGCTTTCATCGTGTGTTGCCGCAACACCTAATTGTTTGGCAATATATTCTGCAGATTTTCGTCCAGCCAGACCGATTGCTTGATATTCAGTTTCTTTGCTTATTTCAACTTTAGAAAATGTGCCATATTTTTGCAGTTCTGGTAGTTGTGTGGCTGTCACTGAGCTTGGTTGGGTAAGCAAAATGCGATCTTCTAATACAAGGATCCGAAGAATACTCCACACTTTTCCCTGTGGATTACATTGAGCAGCGAGTGTTTGTTGTCCCGGTTTTAGGTTAGCTATATCGCAAGTCAGTTGCCCTTGTAGAAAGGTCACGCGGTCTTCACCTGATACTCGGATTAAATCCCAATGTTCAAGTGGGCATAAAACTAAATCGGGTAGTTGGCTAATATTGTTCAGTTGACTAAGTGTTAGCATTTAGGGCCTCTTTCATACAGTTTCTATGCAGTTATATTCTATTACAATGGTATAGTTCACAAGCTCTTTTGTCAGTAGTTGCTGTTAATAAATTATTGTTGTTATGATGTGGATGTGGTTATTTTAATGGGGAAGTAAAAAAGATGACAGAAGTGGTTAATAAATCGCGCTTATTATGGGCGTGTCGGCGTGGGATGTTGGAGCTAGATGTGTTATTTATGCCATTTGTCACTGACACTTTTGATTGCTTATCTGATAACGATAAACTGACTCTACAGCGCTTACTTTCATGTGAGGATCCTGAGCTATTTGCTTGGTTTATGGGGCACAAAATCTGTCCCGACCTAGAATTATCTAAGATGATTAATGCCATATTACAACGCGATAAAATATAGCATCATCGTTGAACGTTCAATTTATGCCGCACTTGTTACCACTGGTGCATATTGTGTGTTAATTATATCGTTCTTGACTCTATTTGATTTCAATTGGTTCGCTTCCTCCCCCTTTTTCGTTTTGCTAGTTGCTATCGCCGTTTATGGAGGAAAAAAAAGCTACGAACAATGTTATCAGCTTAAATTCAGCGATGCGGGTGATGTTGAATTGTTATTGGCCAGTGGGGAAGTTATGCGTGCTAAGGTCACTGCGAGTTCTTTTTATAACAGCTTTTTTTTATCCTTGCATTTACAAAGTAAAGAGCCAATGGCTGGTGGACAGTGTGCAGCGCTGAAGAAAAAGGCGCGACGTGTTGTTATTTATAGGGATGCGGTTAGCACAAAGGAGTATCGCCAACTCGCCCGCTTACTTCACTTCGGGCGATAAAGGCTCATGTTAAGCGTTCTTTAGACAAAAAGAGCAAGGATAAATCTGTTAGTTAAATGCAATATTAAAAGCGTTTTGTAACAAGCTAACTTTATTGGGTTCTATTGGCATCTTTTTATTTACTAAAGATAAATCGAATTGATAAGTCCGAGTGCTAGGTTGAATTATTCTAATTTCCCCCGCGTTCAATTCTTGTTGGATATAACTTTGTGGCATGTAGCCTAAATATTGACCAGAAATTATCATCGTCTTACGCATATCAAATTGATAAGCCTTAGCATTAAGATTCAGTTTTTTTAACTGCTCGCGTCCATTTGCTTCAATGTCTATACCTGGGTGAATACTGGAAGCGGTCGCTAAATCTTCTGACGTAATGTGCGTGTCTACTTTATTAAAAAAAGGATGTTTTTTACCACAACAAAGGTAAATCGGTTCGCTTGTCAGTGGGGTATAACTCAACCCATCAACTTTTTGATAGTCAGGAAATATGCCTATATGAGCTTTATCTTTGAGTAATAATTTTTCAATATTAGAAATAGAGTCTCCATCTAAAGTAATATGGAGATTAGGGGCTTTCTCATGTACGATTTCAATTGTACGAGCCAATTTATGTTGTTTATTTTTGTCCAGTTGATCTGCGCATAAAATCACAATTTCACCACTTAACTCCTTGCCTAATGTACCAACTATTAATGAAAAATCATTCAAGGAATCAAATAAGTTGATAACTGCTCGATAGACTAGTTGTCCTTCTTGAGTCAATGAAAAACCACCACGTCCACGCATACAAAGTTTAAGTTTCATGCGCGTTTCAAGATTAGACATATGCACACTGATGGTTGAACGTGTAATACCAAGCGTTTTTTCAGCGGCAGAAAAGCCCCCGTGTTCTACAACAGACATAAAAATGCGTAATAAGCGTAAATCGTACTCAGTCACTGGCTTAGGAATAATAGAATGGAGATGCATAATGCCTCTAATGTTTTATTTACTTAAACCTTAAGGTTGATAGTTTTATATTTAACCTGTTTTAAATTTAGTATTCAATAGGTAACTATTAAATCGGAGAAGTTACTTATGCTGAATCATCAAGACTTAGGTTTACAAGATAAACAATTAATTAAAAATTTTTCTTATATTAACGGCAGTTGGCACAGTAGTGAGTCTCAAATAGAGGTGACTAATCCCGCTAATGGGAAAGTGATTGCGAGAGTGGCTAATGCAGGGGTTGTGGAAACTGAATTAGCCATAAAATCAGCTAATGACGCTTACAAAATGTGGTCAACTAAATCAGCAAATGAACGTGCTAAATTAATGAAAAATTGGTTTGATTTAATGATGCAACATCAAGAAGATTTAGGACGGATTTTAACGCTAGAACAAGGTAAACCATTTGCGGAAGCAAAAGGTGAAATAGCCTATGGCGCTGCATTCATTGAATGGTTTGCTGAGGAAGGCAAACGAGTTTATGGTGATACTATTCCTGGTCCTGCTCACGATAAACGTATTATTGTTATAAAACAGCCCATTGGTGTTGTTGCTGCTATCACTCCGTGGAACTTTCCGAATGCAATGATTTCTCGTAAAGCGGCCGCAGCATTGGCGGCGGGTTGTACTTTTGTGGTTCGTCCAGCAACACAAACACCACTTTCTGCATTAGCGATGGCTGAACTAGCCGAACGTGCGGGCATTCCAGGAGGTGTTTTTAACGTCGTTGTTGGAGACGATGCAAGAGGGATGGGTGAAGTATTAACACAACACCCATATGTCAATAAATTCACTTTTACCGGGTCAACGGCTGTAGGTAAGTCATTAATTAGGCAATGCGCATCGTCAGTAAAAAAGGTATCGATGGAGCTAGGTGGTAATGCACCCTTTATTGTCTTTAACGATGCAGATGTTGAAGCCGCAGTACAAGGCGCAGTAATGTCTAAATATCGTAATGCGGGTCAAACTTGTGTTTGTACGAATCGTATTTTTGTACAAAGCAAAGTGGTTGAAGAATTCACTGCAAAATTTGTAGCTGCAGTATCTGCGTTAACTGTAGGTGATGGTTTAGTTGAAGGGATAAATATCGGCCCTATGATCTCTAGTGATGCCGTTATTAATGTTCATAAGCTAGTGGAGGAGTCTATCTCAGCGGGAGCAAATTTGGTTTTAGGTGGTAAAAAACATAAATATGGGGATAACTTCTATCAACCCACTATTTTAACTAATGTCACCAATGATATGCCCATTGCCAGTAATGAAATTTTTGGCCCCGTTTCTCCCATTATTGCTTTTGAAGATGAAGATGAAGTGATTGCAATGGCCAACGACACTGAGTATGGGTTAGCTGCTTACTTTTATGCGCGCGATATTGGTTTAATTTGGCGTGTTGCTGAAGCTCTTGAGTTTGGCATGGTTGGAATTAATGAAGCAGCCATCTCCAATGCTGCCGCTCCCTTTGGAGGTGTAAAGCAATCTGGGAATGGTCGCGAAGGGTCAAAATATGGCTTAGACGATTACTTAGAAATTAAATATTTATGTCTGGGTGGTTTAGATAAATAAACGTTATTTATAGAAAAATTTTGACAATTAAAATAATAAGATTAGGTGAATAAAATGAACAATGCAGAATTACAGAAAAGAAAAGGAGAGGTAATTGCACGTGGTCAAGGTAATGTTTATCCCGTGTATGTTGAACGAGCTAAAAACGCTGAAATTTGGGATGTTGAAGGTAATCGTTACATTGACTTTGCTACCGGTATTGCGGTCTGTAATACGGGGCATAGCCATCCTAAAGTGATTGAATCGGTAAAGGCACAAATTGATAAATTTAGCCATACCTGCATGACCGTAAATCCATATGAGGTCGCTGTCCAATTGGCTGAAAAGTTGGTTGAAATTGCCCCTGGAGAATCAGAAAAGAAAGCTATTTTTCTAACAAGTGGTGCGGAAGCGGTAGAGAATTGTGTGAAAATAGCACGAGCTCATACTGGCCGTCGAGGTGTCATTGCATTTAACGGTGGTTTTCATGGCCGTACTAATTTAACCATGGCATTAACTGGAAAAATGACTCCCTATAAGTATTTGTTCGGCCCATTCCCTGCTGATATCTATCATGCACCTTTTCCAATCGAGTCTCATGGTATCTCTGTTAATGATTCATTGAAAGCGATCAACAACTTATTTAAAGTCGATATTTCTCCTACGGATGTTGCCGCTATTATCGTTGAACCTGTACAGGGGGAGGGCGGTTTTTATTTTGCCCCTACAGAGTTCTTAGTGGCTTTACGCAATCTTTGTGATGAGCATGGTATTGTTTTAATCGCAGATGAAATTCAAACTGGTTTTGGTCGTACAGGTAAAATGTTCAATATGGAGTATTCTAATGTTGAACCTGATTTAATGACGATGGCAAAAGGGATTGCAGGTGGCTTTCCAATTTCCGCAGTTGTAGGAAAAAGTAAAATTATGGATGCACCGTTACCAGGCGGATTAGGAGGCACTTATGGTGGCTCTCCCGTTGCCTGTGCAGCTGCTTTAGCTGTGTTAGAAGTGATTAAAGATGAAAATTTAATTCAAAGAGCAAATGAAATTGGTGCAATTTTTAATGAAAAATTAACCATTTTAAAAAATCAACATCCACAACTTATTTCAGATGTCAGAAATAAAGGAGCAATGATTGCGATTGAGTTAATAACTGATGGTGATATCGAACAACCAAATAGTACATTAACACAAGCAATTATCGCTAATGCAGCTGAGTATGGCTTGGTGCTATTAGCCTGCGGGTTTTACGGTAATGTGATCCGCTTTTTGCCTGCTTTGACCGCAAGCAATGAAATTATTGAGGAAGGAGTAGAGCAATTTACACAATTATTTAAATCGCTATGTTAATAGAACACTTTAATTACCTTTGATAGAAAATAAACAGAGAAACCTATTATGTTTTGCTCGGTTGCTCTATTTTATATTTTTGAATAGTGCATTTATACCCATGTTACGTCAAGGTGCAAAGCATCTTGAAGTAACATGGACATAACATTGCCTTTGATTGGGTCTGTAAATAGTAATATCTGCATCTTAAATTATTTTTTTGATGGCGTTAATCTCAGAAAGTAACCACTCAATCGATGGCTGATGGTCATATAGTTTGTGGGTGATAATATTTAATACTAGTGGAGGAATTTCATCTGGTAATTCTATGATTTTAAGTGGGATCATAGAGATAAGTAACTGCGCAACTCTTATTGGTACCGGAAATAATAATCCTGTTCGAGCGCTGATCATACCGCCAATTGCGTAACTTTGTGTGACCATGTGGATGTTACGGTATAGTTTTTGATCGTGTAGCCAATTATCAATGACATCGGAGCCATTTAATGTTATTGGCAAGTGAATTTGGCTTTCACTGGCAAATTGTATAGTGGTTAATTTATCTGGAATATCGCGCCAGGTGGCGACAACTGCAACATATTGATCGCGCAGCCACTCCTGACTGCTAAAGTTTTTGGATGCGTGCGGCAGGTTATCGACTCCGACATGAAAATCTAACGCGCCACCCTCCATCTGTTCCATTTTTACATTCTCAGAATTGATATCTATTGAAAGCCTTATATTAGGTGCTTGCTCTATAAATTTTTCAGCAAGTACCGGCATGGCGACGAATTCAAAATAATCACAAGCACCAATATAAAAAGTATGGGGATCAGTTAAGGGGTTAAAGGAAGACTGCATCTCAGATGCGCGTTTTATACTGGAAACACCCTGTCTGAGAACCGGTAACATATTTTTCGCGAATGGGGTGGGCTCCATTCCTCGGCTAGTACGAACAAAGAGTTGATCGTTAAATCGTTGCCGTAACTTAGCCAGATTATGGCTTGCAGCCGATTGGCTGACATAAAGTTTTTCTGCTGCTCTTGAGATATTTCGTTCATCATCCAATGCAATCAGTATACGCAATTGATTTAAATCTAAGTTCATTTCATCACCCTATTGTTATGAATTTTATTCATACTTTTGGGTGTTAATATACTTTAAAGCATAATTAAAAATCAATAATTTAAATAACAGTTATTGTTGGCTGAGTAAATCCATAAGTCACTTGTGTTGACACCAACAGCGCACCTTAAATCAGTGTTGCAAAAAGCGAGTTGCCATGGTGTTTGGCGCGTTTTTCTATCTGTTTTTATTCTATCTATTGAGGTCATCCATTGTTGATGCTCATCTATACAGAAAATCTCTCCCACTAAACTTTAGCATTTACTTAAGTAAGGTTAATTAATTTTACATTTAAGAATATAAATGACGCGCCATAATGAGCTTAGATATTAATTGGGTGCCATTATTAGGGATTATTTATGAATCAGCAGCAGGGTTATCATGGCTTGACTCAGGCACAGTTAGACGCGCATTGGATGGCGTTTACAGGAAATCGTCAATTTAAAAAAGACCCTCGTATCATTAGCGCAGCGCAAGGTAATTATTACACGGATGTTGCTGGGCGTAAGATATTTGATGGATTATCTGGATTGTGGTGCAGTGGCATTGGGCATGGTCATCCTGCGATAGTTGAAGCGGTTAGCCAGCAGATAAAGAGTTTAGATTATACGCCTGCCTTTCAATTTGGGCATATAAAATCCTTTCAATTAGCGGAAAAAATCGTCGATTTTATGCCACAGGGGTTAAATCGGGTATTTTATACTGGCTCTGGATCGGAGTCCGTAGAGACTTCTCTTAAAATGGCTCGCGCTTATTGGCGTAAAAAAGGTTGTGCGAGTAAAACCAAGTTGATTGGTCGTGGTCTTGGTTACCATGGAGTTAATTTCGGCGGTATTTCGGTTGGTGGTATCGGTGCAAATAAGTCTCTCTTTGGCTCGGCGTTGGATGCCGCTCATTTACGTCATACGATGTTGCCAGAGAACATTTATTGTAAAGGTCAGCCTGCTCTAGGAGCAGATCTTGCTGATGAATTATTGCAGCTCATTGCTCTGCATGATGCGTCTAATATCGCTGCGCTTATTGTTGAGCCGATGTCTGGTTCTGCGGGTGTTATTCCTCCTCCTATCGGTTATTTAAATCGTCTTCGAGAAATTTGCGATCAACATAATATCTTACTCATTTTTGATGAGGTGATCTGTGCATTTGGTCGAATGGGGGCTAAAACCGGCGCAGAGGCTTTTAGTGTTGTACCTGACATCATGTGTATTGCTAAACAGATAACCAATGGCGCTATCCCAATGGGAGCTGTGATCGCTAAGCAAGAAATTTACGATACCTTTATGGAGCAAGGTGGCCCTGACTATTTGATTGAGTTTCCACATGGTTATACCTATTCAGCTCACCCTGTTGCGTGTGCTGCTGGATTAGCGGCTTTAGATGTACTAGAGAAAGAAAAGCTGATTGAGCGTGTTAAAGGGCTGAGTCACTATTTTGAAAATGCAGTACACAGCTTAAAAGGGTGTAAGTACGTCAGTGATATTAGAAATTATGGATTTGCCGCGGCCTTTACCATTGAGTCTTTTCCTGGAGAGCCTGCACTACGACCTTACCAAATCGCGATGAAAATGTGGGAAAAAGGGTTTTATGTGCGCTATGGAGGGGCAACCATTCAACTTGGTTTGCCGTTTACCAGTGAACCGCAGGAGATTGATTCATTAATTAATGCGCTCGGAGAAACATTTAACGAAATAGGGTAATACGTATTTGTAAGGAAAATAGGTGCTTGCTTCGTGAACCAATAAAATAGCAAAGCGGCAGCAACAATATTTATAGATCAATACAAACAGGGTAAACCTGTGTGCTGGAGAGTTATATGAGTAAAGTAGTAGGTCACTTGATTGGTGGGAAAATAGTTAATGATAATCAGCGTAGCCAAGATGTATTTGATCCCGCACTTGGAAAAGCTGTTAGTAAAGTCGGATTGGCATCTAAAAAAACCGTTGAGCAAGCGATTGCTGCCGCTGAGCAAGTATTTCCTGAATGGCGAAATACAGCTGCTCACAAACGTGCGCAAATCATGTTTCGCTTTAAAGCGCTATTGGAAGAAAATGCTGAAAAAATTTGCCAGTTGATTGGTCGAGAACATGGCAAAATTTCGCATGATGCAGCTGGTGAATTACAACGCGGCATTGAAAATGTTGAGTTTGCATGTGCTGCACCTCAGTTATTGAAAGGTGAGCACAGTAAAAATGTGGGAGCAAACATTGATACTTGGAGCGAGTTTCAAGCGCTAGGGGTGGTGGCAGGAATTACTCCGTTTAATTTCCCCGCAATGGTGCCGATGTGGATGTTTCCACTCGCGATTGTATGTGGTAACTGCTTTATTTTGAAACCATCAGAGCGAGCTCCAAGTGCAACGCTTTTTATTGCACAACTCTTAGAGGAAGCAGGCTTACCCGCTGGCGTTATGAATGTGGTTAATGGGGACAAAGAGGCGGTTGATGTTCTATTAACGGATGAGCGCATCAAAGCGGTCAGTTTTGTTGGTTCGACACCGATTGCAGAACAGATTTATAGCAAAGCAAGCGCTAATGGAAAGCGCTGCCAGGCCTTAGGTGGCGCTAAAAATCACGCTATTGTGATGCCGGATGCTGATATGGACAATGCGGTGAGTCAATTATTGGGTGCCGCATTTGGTTCATCGGGGGAGCGCTGCATGGCATTGTCGGTAGTCGTTGTCGTGGGAGATCAAGCGGGTGATACATTAATCGAAAAAATGCGCAGCGCAATGCAAGGTCTGAGTGTAGGGGCGTGCGATAAAGTAACGAATAATTTTGGGCCTCTGATCAGTAAAGAGCACCAACAAAAAGTGATTGGTTATATTGATAGCGCAGAAAAACAAGGGGCCAAAATTGTGGTTGATGGGCGTACGATGGTGGTACCTGGTTATGAAGAAGGGTATTTTGTTGGGGCGACTTTGATTGATGAGGTCAATGCTGAGATGGATAGCTATCAAGCCGAAATTTTTGGTCCTGTTCTACAGGTGGTACGCGTACAGACAATGCAAGAAGCGATGCAGTTAATTGATGATCATGAATATGGTAATGGCACCTGTATTTTCACCCGCGATGGTGAAGCTGCGCGTTACTTTTCTGACAATATTCAAGTGGGTATGGTTGGCATCAATGTGCCTTTGCCTGTCCCAGTTGCTTATCACAGCTTTGGTGGCTGGAAGCGTTCACTATTTGGTGATTTGCATGCTTATGGCCCGGACGGCGTGCGTTTCTATACCAAACGTAAGACGGTTACGCAACGTTGGCCATCGAGTGGTGTGCGAGAAAATGCGAGTTTTGCATTCCCAAGCTAATCCTATGGTGACGTTGCTATAAAATAGGCAAAGAGGGGGGATATGCTTGAGAGTCTCTTTATTGCAGCAAATGCTCTTTGCTGCTGGGTATCTCGTGGCTATGTTTTGGCTTTCTATGTACTTGCATCGGAGCAATCTTCGTGGCTTAGCAATTAACTCTGATTAATCGCAATAGATACAGATAGGTTTGTTCCAAGTCAAACAGAAAAATGGAGTAATAGTGCGCTAGTCTCTCTGTTTATGTTTGTTGTTGGTTATCTTACTCTACAGTTATGAATAAAATTCATAGAATAATGAGAATAATCAATTTCAAAAAATAGAGCAAAATCGGTAAGTTGACTAACAGAAGTTGACATATCAATTAAGTGAGCAGAGCGGCTATGCAATCAAAAAGTGAATCGCGATATTACTAAAGTAATTGATATGAAAAGGTAGGGATATGAATGTGGATAATAGACACTATATAAATGGAGCATGGCAGCTTCCCGCTTCTACAAAGCGTTTTTCTGTTATTAATCCTGCGACAGAAGCGGTGATTAAAGAGGTCAACGCCGGAAATAAAAAAGATATTGATACTGCAGTACAAGCAGCAAGATTTGCATTTGACAATGGCCCCTGGCCGCAATTAACAGGTGCCGAGCGCGCTGTTTATCTGCGTAGAATTGCAAAAATTATTACTCGTCGTTGTGCTGAATTGAGTGCGCTTGAAGTACTCGATAATGGTAAGCCTTATCCAGAAGCGCAGTGGGATATCGAAGATACCGCCAGTACTTTTTCCTATTATGCCTCGCTGGCTGAAGAGTTAGATAACAATAGTGAGCAGGATATTGCCTTACCAGACTCGCGTTTTAATTGTAGTGCCATTAAACAACCTCTGGGAGTAGTTGGGGCGATTATTCCTTGGAATTTCCCGATGTTGATGGCTGCTTGGAAGGTCGCACCAGCGCTTGCAGCTGGATGCACAATGGTCTTAAAACCCTCAGAGGTTACGCCGTTAACCGCATTAGCATTAGCTGAAATAGCTGATGAAGCAGAGTTACCTGCAGGAGTGTTAAATATCGTCACTGGGTTAGGAAGTGAAGCTGGAAAAGCACTCGCTGAACATCCCTGTGTTGATAAATTAGCCTTTACAGGATCCGTGCCTACCGGTTCTCAAATCATGGCCACTGCTGCACGTGATATCAAGAATATTAGTCTTGAGTTGGGGGGAAAATCACCATTTGTTATTTTCGAAGATAGCGATATAGAAAAAGCGATTGAATGGATCATGTTTGGTATTTTCTGGAATCAAGGTCAGGTTTGTTCTGCTACCTCACGCGTATTAGTCGCACAAGCGATATACCCGAAGTTATTAAGTCGCTTAGTGGAGGAATCACAAAAAATCACCATCGGAGCCGGTGATAAAGAGGGGGTGTTACTCGGGCCTTTGGTTAATCAACAGCAGTATCAAAAAGTGTTACAGGCGATTGCTAAAGGGGTCGAAGAAGGCGCAACCATAGCCGCTGGCGGTGGTCGCCCAGATGGATTAGACAAAGGTTATTACTTACAACCCACAGTGCTGACAGATATGTCAGAAGATAGTTGGATATGGCGAGAAGAGATATTTGGCCCCGTGGTTTGTGTCAAACCCTTTGCCAGTGAAAGTGAAGCGCTAGCGATGGCGAATAACTCACGATTTGGCCTTGCTGCTGCAGTGATGTCCAAAGATAAACAGCGCTGTGAGCGTGTTGCAAAGGCATTTAGGGCTGGCATTGTGTGGATTAATTGCTCGCAACCTACTTTTGTCGAAGCGCCTTGGGGTGGGGTTAAATCGTCCGGGATTGGTCGAGAGTTAGGTCTATGGGGACTCAATAACTACCTTGAAGTAAAGCAGATCACAAGCTTTGCTAGCGATCAAGCTTGGGCATGGTATATCAAATAACTTTAAATTAAGAGGATTTATGCAAGCACATATAGAAGCATTGAAAGATTCAAAACATTGTCCACTTTGGCTTGATCACGAAGATCTTCCCGCTACACTGCCTGCGTTACAAAAAGATGAACATTGTGAGTTACTGATTGTCGGTGGTGGTTTTACAGGCCTTTGGGCTGCATTACAATTAAAAGAGCGTAATCCTGATAGCGATATTATTTTAATTGAGAAAACATTTATTGGTGATGGCGCTTCTGGACGGAATGGTGGTTTCATTAGTGAAGATTTAGCACATGGTGCTGAAAATATGGTTCAGCGTTTTCCTGTTGAAGCTGAAAAATTGGCTGAACTAGGCCATCAAAATGTAAAAGAGTTTCTCAACACGCTAGAGCGTTATGGTATCGATGCGCGATATGAAAAGGTTGGTGGAACTGAAGTTGCTACCGATGCTAAGTATGTTGAATATTTACGTCAAGTTTATGAAAAAAATAAAGCAGCAGGCAACGATGTTGTTTGGTTTGATAAAGAGGCGATGCAAGCGGAAGTTCATTCTCCAACCTATTTAGCAGGCCTATGGTATAAAGAAGGCTATGATGGCGTACTAGATCCTGCTCGTTTATGTTGGGGGTTAAAACGTGTACTTGTTGAGTTGGGTGTTCGTATTTACGAACAAACATCATTAGAAAATTTTAAACAATTACATGATAAAAGCATGCAAAGTGAGTGCCCCGGGGGCACCATTTGCAGTGATAAAATATTTTTTGCAACAAATGGCTACCACTCTCCGGTTGCTAAAATTAGGCGTAAAGTGCTTCCTGTTTGGGACTATCAACTCGCGACGGAGCCATTAACAGATGAACAGTTGGCATCCATCGGTTGGAATAAGTTTCGTCATGCTCTTTATGATAATTTTAATATGTTTCACTATTACCGTTTAACTCAGGATAACCGAATTACTTGGGGCGGTGGCGGTGCTGTTCGTTATTATTTTAATAGTAATACTGACCAGAGCTGCGCAGATATACCCGCTCGTTTTGAACAGTTGTCTAAGGAGTTTTTTGAAACATTTCCTCAACTATCGGGCATCAAGTTTACCCATCGTTGGAGTGGGATTATTGCAACAACAACACGTTTATGCGTCGCCCCAAACGTTGGCTATAACGGTCGGGTTTCATGGGCGGTAGGTTATACAGGGTTAGGAGTGGGGGCCGCCAGATTCGGTGCTCGAGTGGGACTTGAGTTATTAGGGTATTATCCTAGTGATGTATTAAAAATGGGGTTTGTTAAAAAATTCGTCATTCCTTGGCCATTTGAACCGCTACGCTGGATTGGTTATAAAATTACTCATCGTGCGTTAGTAAAATCTGATGCAAATGGTGGCAAGCGTGGCTTATGGTTAAAAATGTTAGATTTAATGGGGCTTGGTTTTGCCTGCTAGCGATGAACATTATTGCGTTATGCTAAATATTGCTACCATGAATAGAAGGGCGTATGGGTAATAAAAAACATTTTCTACCCAGCCAACTTGGTGATTCGCATATTCGTCTTTTACGTATATT
Source organism: Psychromonas sp. MME1 (assembly GCF_041080865.1). Taxonomy (NCBI): domain Bacteria; kingdom Pseudomonadati; phylum Pseudomonadota; class Gammaproteobacteria; order Alteromonadales; family Psychromonadaceae; genus Psychromonas; species Psychromonas sp. MME1. Next base: position 3,228,737 of record NZ_CP160906.1, read on the forward strand.
TAAAGTGGTTATTGAATCAGGTGGGTTTTCCGCAGCAGAGGTACAACTCAATATTACAACCTCTGCGATTAGTTTAGCTATCACTGAGTTAGAGTCTCTTTTAAATATGCGCCTATGTAATCGTGGACGCTCTGGGTTCTCTGTCACAGATCATGGTAAATCGGTTTATGCTGCTACTTTACAATTGTTGGGTAGCTTAGAGACATTTAAGTCTCAAATTAATGCGATTAACACCGAGCTAATTGGGGATCTTAATATTGGCATTACTGATAACTTGGTAACCAACCCTCAGATGCGAGTGACCCGCGCTATTAGTTCCCTCAAGCATCATGCGCCCGGCGTATTTTTTAACATTCGTATGATGCCTCCTAATGATATTGAATTGGCTATTTTAGATGGTCAACTTCATATTGGTGTGGTGCCTGATTTACGCCCGTTATCAGGATTATCTTACCTACCGTTATATGATGAAAAATCATTACTTTATTGCAGTGTAGAACATCCTTTATTCCATCAAAATTTAAATATAATCTGTGATGCAGAGATTGCTAAATACGATGCCGTGTTAGCCAACTATGTTCAATCGAGTGACATTATTAAGCAACAAAAAAAATTAAATATTGCAGCTACATCAACCGATAGAGAAGGGATTGCTTTTCTTATTTTAACGGGACGCTTCATCGGTTTTTTACCGACACATTTTGCGAACGTTGGGTAGATAAAGATTTATTACGTCCTATTGATCCCTATCGAAGGCGTTTTGTTACCAAGTTTTCAGCGATAACACGTAAAGGTGCGCGAACCAATTTAATACTTGAAGCATATATAGAAGAGCTTAGTAAAATGTGTATGCCACATGGTGATGCTGATTGAACTAGTTGCTTATACTCAAAATAGATCCAAACCTAACCAGCTATAAAAATTACCGAATAGAGTGTTAGAAGCCTTTACTCTTCTTTTAGATAAGAAAATATTTAATTGCAGTCGTTCACCTCTTTCAGTTTTTTTCTTGTCATTAAACCACAAATAATGCAGTTCACTATGCATATTAATTGATGAGTTTATTTACTTAAATTCTATTATTTTATTTTTAATATATTGCTCCAAAGTGGTCTGAGTAAGTGCTGGAAAGCTATCTGTTAGCAAGAGTATTACGTTTTAGTAAGAGAGATTGACGAAGTCCGATATCTGAGAATATAGGGCTAGTTTTTATCTGAATTCATTCTCTTTTTGCCAGGTTATGAATTTAATTCATAGAGTAATGATAATAATCAATTTCAAAAGAGAAGATAAAATCGGTAAGTTAATTACAAGAGGTTGAAAGGACTATTAGTTAGTCCATAGAAACTAAGTCGCTATTACATTTAGCATGGTGATTATATGACCTAAATTATAGTTGAATAAACTGAATTCTATAACAAGTTATATATTTTACATTGACGTAACATATTATTAGACAAGGAGTTAACATGAAATTTATTAAAAAAAATGCAGCGATGGCTATATTGACTAGTGGGCTCTTAATGAGTGCGACAAGCTCTGCTGAAGAAGTATTACACATGTATAATTGGTCTGATTATATCGCTGAAGATACCTTAGCAAATTTCCAAAAAAGACCGGTATTCGTGTTATTTATGATGTATTTGATAGTAATGAACTATTAGAATCAAAGCTTTTATCCGGTCGTTCCGGCTATGACCTCGTTGTTCCTTCGCAGAGCTTTTTAGCTAAGCAGATTCAAGCGGGTGTTTTTATGAAGTTAGATCGCAGCAAATTAACCAATTATGGTAATTTGGATGCGCAATTAATGAAGCAATTACAAGCTTCTGATCCTGGTAATGAACATGCTGTCCCTTATTTATGGGGAACCAACGGTATTGGTTATAACATTGATAAAGTAAAAGCGGTACTAGGTGAAGATGCGCCCGTCGATTCATTAGATCTTATTTTTAATCCAAAATATGCAGAAAAACTATCACAATGCGGTTTGGCTGTCTTAGATACCCCCGATGAAATGATCCCTCAAGCGCTTCTTTACTTAGGCTTAAATCCGTTAAGTAAATCTCCTGCCGATTATAAAAAAGCAGGTGAGTTATTCGCTAAGATTCGCCCATATATTACCTATTTTCACTCGTCTAGATACATTACTGACTTAGCTAATGGTGATATTTGTGTCGCTTATGGTTTCTCGGGTGATGTTTTCCAAGCTGCCGCTCGTGCAGAAGAGGCTGGTAATGGCGTTCACGTGACCTATTCTATCCCCAAAGAAGGGGCTAACTTGTGGTTTGATATGTTAGCGATTCCTGCCGATGCAACGAACAAAGAAAATGCGCTGACTTTTATTAACTATTTATTACGTCCAGAGGTTATCGCTGGAATAACAAACTATGTTGCATATGCCAATGCCAATACTGCATCGCAAAAAATAGTTGATAAAGAGATCATTGAAAATCCTGCTATTTATCCTTCACAAGAGACTTTGAATAGCCTTTATATACAAGATGTTCGCCCTCTTAAAGCACAACGCGCATTAACACGCGAGTGGACTAAGATAGTTTCGGGTAAGTAAGTCAAAAAATAGAGGCAATATAGTTATTTGCCTCTTATTTGCATAACGTAAGATTTAGATGCCGGCTAAAAGTTTGCTAAAGGAGAAGGCATATGTACCCCAATATTGAAATGGAAAAACCTCAGAGAGTACACGAGGTGGAGAAAACTAAAAATGTTACTCCGGAAATATTGTTAGAGATTAAACAGGTCAGCAAAAAATTTGATGATGTCAGAGCCGTAGATGATGTGTCATTAACTATTAACAAAGGTGAAATTTTTGCCTTATTAGGTGGTTCTGGCTCTGGTAAATCGACGTTGTTACGAATGTTAGCTGGTTTTGAAAAGCCGACAGAGGGGCGCATTTTTCTTGATGGAGTTGATATTACCGATATTGAACCATACAAACGTCCTATTAATATGATGTTTCAATCTTATGCTTTATTCCCACACATGACCGTAGAACAGAATATTGATTTTGGTTTAAAGCAGGACAACATCGGCAAAGCTGAGCGTAAAGAAATTGTCGATGAAATGTTGAAGCTTGTCCATATGCAAGCGTATGCGAAACGTAAACCAGGACAGCTTTCTGGAGGGCAACGACAACGTGTTGCTTTAGCTCGTTCCTTAGCTAAAAAACCCAAATTATTGCTACTAGATGAGCCGATGGGGGCATTAGATAAGCAGCTTCGTACACAAATGCAATTAGAGGTCGTAGAAATTCTTGAGCGTGTAGGGGTAACTTGTGTGATGGTGACGCATGACCAAGAGGAAGCGATGACTATGTCGGATCGAATCGCGATTATGAAAAATGGTCGTATCATTCAAACGGGATCGCCAACAGATATTTATGAAAGCCCTAAGAGCCGAGATATAGCAGAGTTTATAGGCACAGTAAATTTATTTGAGTCACAAATCGTTGCCGATGAGGTCGACCATGTGATTGTTCAAGCTGAGAATATAAGTCAGCCATTTTATATCGGGCAAGGGGTAACCACGAGGGCTAAAGATAAGCGTGTTTGGTTGGCCATTCGCCCAGAAAAAATGGTTATTAGGCGAGAAAAACCGACCGCTAAATATAATTGGGTAGTAGGTGTTGTCGATGATATTGCTTATTTAGGGGGAATATCTATTTACTACATTAAGATTGAAAGTGGACAAATAGTGCAGTGTATTTTTACCAATCGTCAGCGTCGATTTGAGCCGCCTACATGGAATGATAGTTTATATATAAGCTGGGAGCCCACTGCGGGTGTGGTATTAACATCATGAAATATATTACTGGTTATCTCAAAGGGAAGTATATGACCATTGGCATTCCCTATATGTGGTTACTCTTATTCTTTGCAATCCCTTTTACCATAGTCTTGAAAATTAGTTTTTCTAGTGCAGCCATTGCGATTCCGCCTTACGAACCGATCTATTCCTATGTCGATGAAACTTTTCAAATTTTATTGAACTTGGGAAATTATCTGCTGTTGCTCGATGACGCAATGTATTACCAGTCTTATTTAAATTCTTTACAAATGGCCTTTTTTTCGACTTTAGGTTGTATTTTAATCGGTTATCCGATGGCCTATGCCATTGCTAGAGCGCCGGCTTCGAATCAAGGCGTGTTATTGTTATTAGTTATGTTACCGTCATGGACATCCTTTTTAATTCGTGTCTATGCCTGGATGGGGTTGCTGAGTAACAATGGCATCATCAATAATTTCTTAATGTGGTTAGGCATCATTTCTGAACCCATTGCGATGCTGAATACTAATTTTGCTGTGTATGTCGGTATTATTTATACCTATCTCCCTTTTATGGTTTTGCCTCTTTATTCAACGTTAGTTAAGCTTGATATGAGTCTGTTAGAAGCCGCTGCTGATTTAGGTTCACGTAATATTAATAGCTTTTGGAAAATAACCTTACCGCTTTCAAAATCTGGTGTTATTGCTGGCTCAATGTTGGTATTTATTCCCGTTGTTGGCGAGTTTGTTATTCCTGAATTGTTAGGGGGGCCAGATACATTGATGATAGGTAAGGTGTTATGGAAAGAGTTCTTTAACAATAGAGATTGGCCTGTTGCATCTGCTTTAGCGATTGTCATGCTAGCCATATTAGCGATACCAATAATTTTATTTAATCGTTATCAAGCACGTGAAATGGAGAAGTGAATATGAAAAAGTTATCCTTTTCTAATGCAATGCTATGGCTTGGCATGGCATTCCTTTATCTACCGATGTTAATAATGATCATTTACTCTTTTAATGGCTCAAAGTTAGTCACCGTGTGGGGGGGATTCTCTGTTAAATGGTATGGCGAGTTAGTAAAAGATCAGCAACTCCTTGATGCCGTTTTTACCAGTTTGCAAATTGCTTTTTTTAGTGCCTTCACTGCGGTTTTTCTAGGTACATTAGCTGCATTTGTTATGGCTCGTTTTAAGCAATCATTTGCAAAGTTAACTCTATCTAATATGATAACGGCCCCATTAGTTATGCCTGAAGTGGTCACGGGTTTATCACTTATGTTGCTATTTGTAGCTATGTTTGATTTGTTGGGCTGGCCCGCAGAACGAGGCGTGATAACTATTTGGATTGCGCATTCCACGTTTTGTGCTGCCTATGTAACAGTTGTTGTATCGGCACGATTACAGGAATTAGATCGCTCAATTGAAGAGGCTGCTTTAGATTTAGGTGCGACACCTTTGGTGACCTTTATCTTTATTACTTTACCGATGATTCTTCCTTCATTAATTACTGGCTGGTTTCTTTCTTTTAGTCTTTCTCTTGATGATTTAGTTATCGCTAGCTTTGTTTCGGGACCAGGCTCCACCACATTACCTATGACGGTTTTTTCCTCGGTACGTATGGGTGTTTCACCTAAAATAAATGCCTTAGCTGGTATTATGATAATGATCGTATCATTGCTTGCTTTATTATTCTGGTATTTAAGTCGTCGCAAAGAGAAGCTCGATAGGATGCAAGTGAACATGGTTTAACTCATCGATATAATGCTTTGCTTAAAAAAGAGATTTATAGATCTCTTTTTTATTGAATAAGTAAACGGAAAACAGCCTATAAAATTGCTGATGCATATGAGTTTTTTAGTTAGTAAATTCTGCTTTTATTATGCAACGGCAGATAGGTTAATTTAGTTGTAATATCGCGCCATATGTCTACAACACCAATTGATTGTTTGCAAGGGACTATTTCTGACTGCTTCCGTTTCACGGAAGCGCTCGTTCGGCTCACACAACAATATGTAAATGCAGTGTCCTATCCTCTATCTACTCTATTTTATTTCATTAGATCAAATACTTAATCCTAATAGCATTCGATTTAGTGTTATTAGTCTTGGTAATTGATTTAAATTCATCTTTGTAGCCTTTTATGAATTCAGCTCATGTATTCATGACTATAATCCATTTCAAAACATAGTATAAAACAGATAACGTTAAAGGACTTTAAAATTGAGGGGGTAATAAATGGATTATTCGAAAAGAGATATCAATGAAGCTTCATTAGAAGCAAATAAGATGGTGAGCCTAATCACCAAAAATGAACAGGATATTAATCAAGAAGAGCGTATTTGGATAGCGCAAAGTACCTATGAAAATTTTGAGAATCATATCAATAAGGGATTTCTTGAATATCGTAAGTCTGTGACTGAAACAGAGGGGATTGCATTAACAGATTGGACAGGACAAGGCTCTATCCTAAAAGATGTTCTCGGTCGAGAATTTATCGATATGCTAGGCGGTTATGGTCTTTACTCTCCAGGTATTAAACATCCTAAAATTGTTGCAGCAGCTAAAGCTCAGCTTGAACGTAGTCCTCAATATAGCCAAGAAATGCTAGATCCATTGCGTGCTCATTTAGCTAAGGTTATTGCCAAATTGACACCTGGAGATATTCAATACGGTTTTTTTGCTAACTCAGGTACAGAAGCTGTTGATGGTGCGATGAAGCTCGCTAAAATGTATACCGGAAAAAAAGGCTTCATTTCTACTTTGAAAGCTTTTCATGGTAAGTCTTTGGGTGCATTGTCTCTTTTAGGAAAAGCGGTATACAGAGAGCCCCTTGGGCGACTTCTTGATGGTGTTAGACATGTTCCATTTGGTGATGCAGATGCTGTCGAAGCACAGCTAAAAGCTGCAGAAGAGGTAGGAGATGGGATTGCTGCGGTTATTGCAGAGCCAATCCAGGGTGAAGCTGGAGCAATTGTTCCTCCTGATGACTATTGGCCAAAATTACGTCAGATCTGTGATAAATATGATGTGTTGCTTATTGCCGATGAAGTACAGACTGGTTTTGGGCGTACAGGTAAAATTTTTGGTGTCGATCATTGGGATGTGACGCCAGATATCATGTGCTTTGGTAAAGCGCTTGGTGGCGGTGTGATTGCCATGTCAGGATTTTTCGCCAGTGCAAAACTATGGAAAGTATTAGAGCCAAATCCATTTATGCATACGACAACGACAGGTGGTAACCCGATTGCCTGTGCTGCTGCGCTTGCCCAAATATCTGTATTACTTGAAGAAGATTTAGCCGGTCAAGCTGCTGAAAAAGGTACATATATCAAGCAGAAACTGGCAAAAATACAAGAATTGTATCCTGAAGTATTAACTGATGTAACAGGCAGAGGTTTGTTGTTAGGTATGGTTTTTGCCAACGATGAAGTTGGTTTTGAAGTGGTTTCAGGTCTGTTCAAGCGTGGAATTTTAATTGCTGGAACGCTGAATAACTCAAGAGTCGTACGTATTGAACCCGCATTAAATGTACCATATCCATTGATAGATAAATTCTTGGTTGAATTGGAAGACGTTATCAAATCTCTTTGATATGCCGAGCAAAATAGATAGCACGATATTATCTAGCGTTATTGAAATAGATAGAAATGGTACTGGCAATAAGATGAGTCTTTATGAGGAATAGATGATGAAATATAAATTATGGATCAACGGTAAGGCTTGTGATGCCGTTAATGGCGAAATATTAGCAGTAGAAAATCCAGCAACGGGTGAAATTATTGATTCAGTACCAGATGCGGGTAAAGAGGATGTTGATTTAGCTGTTGCTGCTGCAAAAAGCGCTTTTGATGATGGTCGATGGTCTAAAAAAACACCTGCAGAGCGGTCTGCTGTTTTATCTAAAATGGCAGATATCATTGAAGCGCGCAGTGATGAAATCGCACGCATAGAATCAGAAGATACAGGTAAGCCCTTTGACTTTGTTAGCTTGGGTGGAGATATTCCTTTTGCCGTTGATAACTTGCGTTTTTTTGCCGCCGCAGCACGTGATATTAAAGGCTCCGCGAGCGGTGAATATGCACAAGGATATACCTCTATTTTACGTAACGAACCTTGTGGTGTTACGGTTGGTATTGCTCCTTGGAATTACCCATTGTTAATGGCGATATGGAAAATTGGTCCAGCGTTAGCTGCGGGTTGTACTTCGATTATAAAGCCTGCTCCGATTACACCTCGTACTACGCTATTACTCGGTGAGATTGCAAAAGAAGCGGGTTTACCTGATGGCGTATTGAATATTTTAAGTGGTGGTGCTACACCGGGGGAAGCGTTAACTGCGCATCCAGACGTACAGATGGTCAGTCTTACCGGCTCTAGTCGCACAGGTAAAGCGATCATGAAATCTGCTGCTGATACTTTAAAACGAGTCCACTTAGAGCTTGGTGGCAAGGCTCCATTAATTATTTTTGATGATGCAGATATTGATCTTGCGGCTGAAAAAGCTGTTTTTGGTGGCTTTTTAAATTCCGGGCAGGATTGTACTGCTGCAACACGAATATTGATTCATGAGTCTGTTTACGATCAAGCTGTTGCTACATTAGTCAAAGCAACAGAGGCCCTTAAAGTTGGCGATCCTTTTGATCAAGAAACGGTGATAGGTTCGATGATTTCAAAAATACAGCAACAAACGGTGGCAGGGTTTGTTGACCGTGCTCGAGCAGCTGGCGCTAAGATACTTACTGGCGGTAAGGTGCTTGATAAATCAGGTTATTATTACCCACCTACACTTATTGCTAATGTTGAACAAGACTCGGAAGTTGTTCAAGAAGAGATCTTTGGTCCTGTATTAACAATCCAATCTTTCGCTAATGATGAAGAAGCGCTTAAAATGGCAAATGACGTTAAATATGGTTTGGCTTCATCTGTTTTTACTAAAAATTTAAGCAGAGCGATGCGTTTTTCTCGTGATCTTACGTTTGGTACTGTGTGGATAAATGATCATTTACCATTAACCTCGGAAACCCCACATGGTGGTTTTAAACAGTCTGGTTTTGGTAAAGATCTTTCTGCAGAGGCTATTTCTGATTACTTAGTCACAAAACACGTTATGGTCGCACTATAATAGCAACCCGCATAAATATCTACTCTATCTTGTGGCATTTAATTGTAATAGCCGGCAATTATACCAATCGGAGTAAATAGCTGATTTATTTTGCTGGTTAAAATAACTTACTTTTTTGTTGTAAGTTTCGTAAAACGAGCAACCATTTACGAAACTTACGTCTCAAATTAAGCCATTTTTCCTGCGCAAAATTTAGATCACATACTTAATCCGATTGTTATTACGATTGAATGCACCTTGCTCTCCCTCATTTTTCCTCAACAAGCCCTGACCATAATGTTATGTGGATCGGTATAACATAAATATTGTGAATAAGTATTGACTACATATTTATAAATTTATCAGGTGTTATGGTGCCGATAGCATCTTAGAAGTAATGCGCTAGTAGCTTGTCTTTAAAAACCTTTTATTAAATATATTCTACGGTGTTACTGATCGGTTATTGTAAAAAAACTTCAATGAAATCAGTTGTCATTTCAATAGGGGATTTGTAAAAAAAACACCTAACGGGTTGTTAAATTTGGTAATAATTTCGCATCAACAAAATCAACTTGCGTTAGGTGTATAAGCATATTGAATTATTTATTCGGCGTTAGAATGGTTGGCTTTGGTCTGTGCAATTGTTCTGGATAATCTAAATTGTAATGTAAACCTCGGCTTTCTTTACGTTGTATCGCACTCTTGATGATGATCTCAGCCACCTGAACAAGATTCCTCAATTCAAGTAGGCTATTGCCTACTTTAAAATTACTGTAATAATCATCAATTTCTTGTTGTAATAATTGCACTCGATGTAATGCTCGTTGTAAACGCTTATCTGTACGGACTATGCCAACATAATCCCACATAAATAAACGTAATTCATGCCAGTTATGCTGAATAACAACCTCTTCATCGGAGTTTGTTACTTGGCTATCATCCCAATCAGGAATGTCGGCAAATTTTCTCTCTTTATAAAAAGGTAAGTGGTTGATAATATCTTTAGCACAAGCGTGGGCATAAACCACACATTCTAGTAGGGAGTTAGATGCTAAACGATTCGCGCCGTGCAATCCGGTATAGCTCACTTCTCCGATAGCGTAAAGTCCATCAATATCGGTCTGTCCGTGGTGGTCGATCATTACTCCTCCACAACTATAATGTGCAGCAGGAACGATAGGGATAGGTTGGTGAGCGATATCAATCCCAAGCGCTAAACAACGCCGATAAATAGTCGGAAAATGTTTCACGAGAAACTCTTTCGATTTATGGCTGATATCCAAATACATACAATCAGCACCAAGACGTTTCATTTCATAATCAATCGCACGAGCCACTATATCTCGTGGTGCAAGTTCACCTCTGTCATCAAAATCAAACATAAAACGGGAGCCATCAGGTCGCACAAGATGCGCCCCCTCTCCGCGCAATGCTTCGGTTAACAGAAAGTTTTTTGCATCAGCATGGAATAAACAGGTAGGGTGAAATTGGTTAAATTCCATGTTGGCTATACGACAGCCACTACGCCAAGCGAGTGCAATACCATCGCCACTTGATACATCGGGATTACTTGTATATTGGTATACTTTACTGGCGCCGCCAGTTGCGAGTGTTACAAAATGTGCTTTTATGGTTTCGACACGTTCTTCATTGCGATTCCAAACATAGGCACCAAGTATACGGTTCGCGGGTAAATTTAATTTTCGACTTGTGATTAAATCAATCGCATTATAACCTTCTAATAAGGTTATGTTTGCATGTTTTTGCACCGCTTCGAGTAAAGTTGTTTCAATTTCTTTTCCGGTTGCATCTGCTGCATGTAAAATACGACGATGCGAATGGCCCCCTTCGCGGGTAAGATGATATTGAGTTTTCCCATGGTCATCTACTTCAGTATCGAAATTAACCCCTGTGTCAATTAGCCACTGCATACTTTCTTTGGCATGACTAAGTGTAAAGCGAACCGCATCTTCATCGCATAAGCCAGCACCGGCAATGAGGGTATCTTGAACATGTGATTCAATATTATCTGAATCTGAAAACACTGCTGCAACACCGCCTTGAGCATATAGCGTTGAGCCTTCAGATAGTTTACCCTTACTAAGCACCTTTATTTTTGCAAAAGGAGCAAGTTTTAAGGCAAGAGAAAGTCCAGCTGCGCCAGCGCCAATAATTAAGACGTCACACTCTTGTTGATGTTCAGTTATTGATTTACTTTCAGTCATGACACTATATGCTCTGTTATTAATGTATATAATTGATTAAAAATTCATTATATACATAAGCGACTTGATAATAAATGTGAAGTTCATCGGAAATATAAGCTCTTTCTATATTTTCGGGAACTTTTTCTATTATTCAAAGTCTTAACTGTGAACGCCACAAGGCTCACCATGATTATAGGTAGAAAAGCTCAATGAATGAGCGTGATTTAGATTTTCAATTAATTCAGCGTATTCAAAATGGGGAGCAGCAAGCTTTTACATTGTTGGTGAAAAAGTACCAGAATAGGGTCGCCAACATTTTGACTCGTTATATTCGTAATAGCGGTGATATTGCTGATGTAACACAGGAAGTGTTTATAAAGGTATATCACTCATTAGAGACGTTTAGAGGGGATAGTGCGTTTTATACTTGGCTATATCGTATTACAGTAAACACAGCTAAAAATTATTTGACGAGCCAAAGTCGTCGGCCATCGTCATTAGATATCGATACACAGACCTTCGAAAATGAAGGGTATGATGGAGGGGAGGCGTTAAGAGAGCCTGATGATCCTGAGTCGATACTACATGCACAGGAAATAAAACATGTTATTTTAAATACAATTGAACAATTGCCTGATGAATTAAAGAGCGCAATAACGTTAAGAGAGCTCGATGGGATGAGCTATGAAGAAATTGCTAGCATTGAAAATTGCCCTATTGGTACTGTCCGTTCCAGAATATTTAGGGCTCGAGAGTATATCGATAAGCAATTACAACCTTTATTAGAAAATTAGTTGGGAAGATAATGAAAGAAAATAATGAACAATTGTCAGCCATGATTGATAATGAAGCTATTGATAATAAATTAATAGACGAGCTTCTTTTGGGTGAGCAACAGCAAGCTCTTTTTTCTCGCTATCATCTAATGGGTGATGTAATACGAGGTGGTGATGACGCTTTTATCAATATTGACGTCAGCGATAAAGTGATGGCTGAAATCAACACAATTCCTTCTGTTTCGTTTGCTAAAACTAATGTTGAATCAATCTCTCCGCAAACAAAGAAGAGTAATGTGCTCTCTTTTGGTAAACGTTTTGCTCAGTATGCGATTGCAGCCTCAGTAGCTGGTGTTGTTTTACTTACAAGCTTTATCAGCTCTCAACCACAATTTAGTGATAATGGTAATGGTATAGAAGTCTTAAATACCATTCCATTTGGTGGCGGAGCTGCTCCTGTTAGTTTGCAAACTAAATATAAGTACTCTCAGGAAGAGATAAAAAAATATAATGAGCGACTCGATGCTTTATTACAAGATCATCAATTACAATTGCAAACTCAACCTTAACTATAAGCATATAAGTAAGAATTGGTGAGTGACATAAGGCAAATAATGAAGTTACGGCGTTTTATTTCAATTTATCTTGCAATTTTTTTTGTTATTAGCCATACCGTGAAGGCTGATGAGTTGCCAGAGGTCGATAGTGCGAAAACTCAAAAAGAAGAGCTAACGGCTATAGAGTATTTGCAACTCATGCAAAAAGCATATAAAGAGGGCAATTATGAAATTATCTATGTTAATAGTGTAAATAATAAAATTGAACCTAAGCAGCTTATACATGGTGTGGTTGATGGACAAGAAATTGCGTATTTTCGTTTTTTAAATGGTGCAATGAGGGAGTCCTTACAATATTCACAAAAAATAAGTTATTTCGAACAGGGTTCCCCATCATACACGTTACAATCGAAGCATAATCGTAGTGTATTTGCTAGTATTGCCAATTATGATTATGAAAAAGGCAAAAATAGTTATGATTATCTGATATTAGGCAAAGGAAGAATTGCAGGTAAACAAGCCGTTGCTATTCGTATGATTAGCAAAGATGAATACAGATATAGCTATATAGTCTGGTTAGATGTTGAGACATTTTTACCATTACGTTTAGATACAATCAATAACGCGAATATAATATTAGATCAAGTAATGGTTGTTTCGTTGTTAACATCAGATACAGTGAATCCCTGGTTAGAAAAATTAAGTCATCAGGAATTACCACAATTATTGGAATTACCAGTGGTAGCACAAGCAGAGCTATCTCAATGGGATTTAAATTGGCTCCCAACTGGTTTTGATATCATTAAAAGCGATCGACATAAACTCATTATGCATGAAAATGAGCCTGTATCGTATTTTATGCTAAGTGATGGAATAGTTAATGTTTCTATTTATATATCAGCTAAGCAAATCAATTTAGATGGTAAAAAACAAATAGTTAAACGTGGAGCTACTATTTTATATACCTATCAACAAGATGATTATGAAGTAAATGTAGTTGGAGAAATTCCAGTGGTAACTGCAAATAAACTCATTAAGTCAATTTCAAGGAAGCATTGATGGTTAAAGAAACAGCTCGAATAATTGCAGTTGAAGAGCATCAAACAGGTAAAGTGGCCATTTTAGAGTGTGTATCTAAATCAGCCTGCTCGGCTTGTAGCAACAAAAGCAGTTGTGGGGTCGGGGCAGTTTCAAAAGCATTTACAGATAAAACGCACCGATTTACAGTGCCATATGCAAGCGGCATGAAAATTGATGAATATATTGATTTAGAAATAAATGGACGTGATTTAATAAGTAGTGCCATTTATGTTTATTTATTACCAATCGTATGCTTCATTGCAGCAGCATTGATCGCACAATTTTTTTTCCCTACGGATGAAGGAAAGGTGATACTAAGTGCATTTTTAAGTGCAGCCACTGTTTTTATGGTTATCAAACTAGTATCTCCATTTATTTTTACAGAGAAAAAAATGAATAACGTAATAGAAGCAAAAATAAAGCAAGGTGATTAAAACTATTAATATGGATAAGTATCCGATTGCCATGTTGGTTAAATAATAGATAATAGCGCGGCATTCAATCGCAATGCCATGCTATTATTCAATCATGCACATTGCACTTCTTTGCTTTTTTCCTCGTTAGTTATGACCACAATATCATGAGTATTGTGCGAATTAGTATAACAAACGCTCATCTTGATTGGTAATCATACAAACGGTTGCTTGTTTTGAATAATCTCTCAAAAAACGCTTGCCAATGTGATCGAAACCCCTATAATGCGCATCCACGGAAACGGGCTGGCAACTGCGCCAACAGTGATTCCTAAAACAATTTAAGGTGCTTTTTAATGACTCATCGAGTTGATTAAAAAGAAATTAAAATCTTGACATTGTTTGCAGGTGGCGTAATATGCGCACCTCGCCGCAAGGCAGCTCTTTAACAATTTAATCAAACAATCTGTGTGGGCACTTATTGTTGATGTGATTTCAAATAATCAAAAAGTAACGTTTCTGCTTGCAGAAAGTTACACCTAACTTGTTTAGGTAACATCAATAGAAGTGACACACGAATTAATTCATTAATTCAGAATAACAAAAAGAACGTAAGTTCTTTAGTTTTAGTCAGTAATATTGAGTCGTATCGAAAGATACAAATTAAACTTTAAATTGAAGAGTTTGATCATGGCTCAGATTGAACGCTGGCGGCAGGCTTAACACATGCAAGTCGAACGGTAACAGAGAATAGCTTGCTATTTTGCTGACGAGTGGCGGACGGGTGAGTAATGCTTGGGAATTTACCTTGTTGTGGGGGACAACAGTTGGAAACGACTGCTAATACCGCATAATGTCTTTTGACCAAAGGTGGCCTCTATTTATAAGCTATCGCGACAAGATGAGCCCAAGTGGGATTAGCTAGTTGGTAGGGTAAAGGCCTACCAAGGCGACGATCCCTAGCTGGTCTTAGAGGATGACCAGCCACACTGGAACTGAGACACGGTCCAGACTCCTACGGGAGGCAGCAGTGGGGAATATTGCACAATGGGGGAAACCCTGATGCAGCCATGCCGCGTGTGTGAAGAAGGCTTTCGGGTTGTAAAGCACTTTCAGCGAGGAGGAAAGGGTGCAGGTTAATACCCTGTATCTGTGACGTTACTCGCAGAAGAAGCACCGGGCTAACTCCGTGCCAGCAGCCGCGGTAATACGGAGGGTGCGAGCGTTAATCGGAATTACTGGGCGTAAAGCGCGCGTAGGTGGTTAATTAAGTCAGATGTGAAAGCCCAGGGCTCAACCTTGGAACTGCATTTGAAACTGGTTAACTAGAGTTTTGTAGAGGGTGGTAGAATTTCAGGTGTAGCGGTGAAATGCGTAGAGATCTGAAGGAATACCAGTGGCGAAGGCGGCCACCTGGACAGAGACTGACACTGAGGCGCGAAGGCGTGGGGAGCAAACGGGATTAGATACCCCGGTAGTCCACGCAGTAAACGATGTCTATTAGAAGTTTGTGGCTATATGCCGTGGGTTTCAAAGCTAACGCATTAAATAGACCGCCTGGGGAGTACGGCCGCAAGGTTAAAACTCAAATGAATTGACGGGGGCCCGCACAAGCGGTGGAGCATGTGGTTTAATTCGATGCAACGCGAAGAACCTTACCATCCCTTGACATCCAGAGAATCACCAAGAGATTGATGAGTGCCTTCGGGAGCTCTGAGACAGGTGCTGCATGGCTGTCGTCAGCTCGTGTTGTGAAATGTTGGGTTAAGTCCCGCAACGAGCGCAACCCCTATCCTTATTTGCCAGCGGGTCAAGCCGGGAACTCTAGGGAGACTGCCGGTGATAAACCGGAGGAAGGTGGGGACGACGTCAAGTCATCATGGCCCTTACGGGATGGGCTACACACGTGCTACAATGGCAAATACAAAGGGTTGCTAACCTGCGAGGGTATGCGAATCTCATAAAGTTTGTCGTAGTCCGGATCGGAGTCTGCAACTCGACTCCGTGAAGTTGGAATCGCTAGTAATCGTGGATCAGAATGCCACGGTGAATACGTTCCCGGGCCTTGTACACACCGCCCGTCACACCATGGGAGTGGGCTGCACCAGAAGTCATTAGCTTAACCTTCGGGATGGCGATGACCACGGTGTGGTTCATGACTGGGGTGAAGTCGTAACAAGGTAGCCCTAGGGGAACCTGGGGCTGGATCACCTCCTTACGTAAAGAAATTCACAATAATGAGTGCTCACACAGATTGTTTGATTAGACTGAAGAAGTGCAGAAGTTCTATGTCCCCATCGTCTAGAGGCCTAGGACACCGCCCTTTCACGGCGGTAACAGGGGTTCAAATCCCCTTGGGGATACCACTACGATAAAAAAGATATTCAATCTTTTTAACCATCCATTGGTAGGAACTGAGTTTACGTTTTAAGTGAAAGTCACTTTATAAACATTAAGTTTTAATGCTTATAAAGTGTTTTTTAACACTGCTCTTTAACAATTAGGAAAGCTGATAAAGTTCTGTTTGAACGTATCGATATAGATATCAATATGTTTAAACGAAACGAAATTGTTCTCAATGATTAATTTATTAATCATTGTAATCAAGCAAAAATAAAAAGTTCATTTTTCACGTAGTGAAATGTGAACAGTACGTATCTACTCAATCATATGATTGATAGGTGCACGAAAAACGAATGTTGTTTTTTGTATTGTAAAATATGAGAAATCGCAAGCGTCTTGGAAACGACATACAAAACAAAAATCAGTATTAAGTAGTGATGCCAAATGGTGTTGCCCACTCAGACATTGACAAAAAGACGTCAATCTCTTGTTGGGAACAACACCTAAAACGCGTCACTGCGTGACACTTTTTAGGTGTTGTATGGTTAAGTGAATAAGCGTGCACGGTGGATGCCTAGGCAATTAGAGGCGATGAAGGACGTGGTAATCTGCGATAAGTCCAGGGGAGTTGATAACAAGCGTTATATCCTGGAATTTCCGAATGGGGCAACCCGGCACTTAGTGTCATCGTTAAGTGAATACATAGCTTAACGAAGCGAACGAGGGGAACTGAAACATCTAAGTACCCTTAGGAAAAGAAATCAACCGAGATTCCGAAAGTAGCGGCGAGCGAAATTGGAACAGCCCTTAAGCTGTTTAGAAGTTAGTAGAATGGTCTGGAAAGTCCGACGATACAGGGTGATAGTCCCGTATATGACAACTTCTTTGCAGTGAAAACGAGTAAGACGGGACACGAGAAATCCTGTTTGAATATGGGGGGACCATCCTCCAAGGCTAAATACTCCTAATTGACCGATAGTGAACCAGTACCGTGAGGGAAAGGCGAAAAGAACCCCTGTGAGGGGAGTGAAATAGAACCTGAAACCGTGTACGTACAAGCAGTAGGAGCCGACTTAGTTCGGTGACTGCGTACCTTTTGTATAATGGGTCAACGACTTAATTTCAGTAGCAAGGTTAACCGTATAGGGGAGCCGTAGGGAAACCGAGTCTTAACTGGGCGAATAGTTGCTGGGATTAGACCCGAAACTTGGTAATCTAGCCATGAGCAGGTTGAAGGTTGAGTAACATCAACTGGAGGACCGAACCCACTAATGTTGAAAAATTAGGGGATGACTTGTGGCTGGGGGTGAAAGGCCAATCAAACCAAGAGATAGCTGGTTCTCCTCGAAAGCTATTTAGGTAGCGCCTCGTGTATCACTGTTGGGGGTAGAGCACTGTTTGGGCTAGGGGGTCATCCCGACTTACCAACCCCATGCAAACTCCGAATACCAACAAGTGCAATCACGGGAGACACACGGCGGGTGCTAACGTCCGTCGTGGAAAGGGAAACAACCCAGACCGCCAGCTAAGGTCCCAAAGTATATGTTAAGTGGGAAACGATGTGGGAAGGCTTAGACAGCTAGGAAGTTGGCTTAGAAGCAGCCATCTTTTAAAGAAAGCGTAATAGCTCACTAGTCGAGTCGGCCTGCGCGGAAGATTTAACGGGGCTAAACATATCACCGAAGCTGCGGATGCTTATTTATAGGCATGGTAGAGGAGCGTTCTGTAAGCCGTCGAAGGGAAAGCTGTAAGGCATCCTGGAGGTATCAGAAGTGCGAATGTTGACATGAGTAACGATAAGGGGGGTGAAAAACCTCCCCGCCGGAAGACCAAGGGTTCCTGTCCAACGTTAATCGGGGCAGGGTGAGTCGACCCCTAAGGCGAGGCCGAAAGGCGTAGTCGATGGGAAACGGGTTAATATTCCCGTACCCTTATATTTTGCGATGGGAGGACGGAGAAGGCTAGGTGGGCCTGGCGATGGTTGTCCAGGTTTAAGTATGTAGGTGGAAGACTTAGGTAAATCCGGGTTTTCTTAACACTGAGATACGATGTCGAGTCACTAAGGTGATGAAGTCATTGATGCCATGCTTCCAGGAAAAGTCTCTAAGCTTCAGAAATATAAGGATCGTACCCCAAACCGACACAGGTGGTCAGGTAGAGAATACCAAGGCGCTTGAGAGAACTCGGGTGAAGGAACTAGGCAAAATGGTACCGTAACTTCGGGAGAAGGTACGCCGCTGACGGTGAAGTCCCTTGCGGATGGAGCTATTGGCGGCCGAAGATACCAGATGGCTGCAACTGTTTATTAAAAACACAGCACTGTGCTAAATCGCAAGATGACGTATACGGTGTGACGCCTGCCCGGTGCCGGAAGGTTAATTGATGGGGTTAGACTTAGGTCGAAGCTCTTGATCGAAGCCCCGGTAAACGGCGGCCGTAACTATAACGGTCCTAAGGTAGCGAAATTCCTTGTCGGGTAAGTTCCGACCTGCACGAATGGCGTAATGATGGCCATGCTGTCTCCACCCGAGACTCAGTGAAGTTGAAATCGCTGTGAAGATGCAGTGTACCCGCGGCTAGACGGAAAGACCCCGTGAACCTTTACTACAGCTTAGCAGTGAACTTAGAGCCTACATGTGTAGGATAGGTGGGAGGCTATGAAGCGTTGTCGCCAGATGACGTGGAGCCGACCTTGAAATACCACCCTTGTATGTTTTGAGTTCTAACCATGGCCCCTGAATCGGGGTTTGGGACATTGTTTGGTGGGTAGTTTGACTGGGGCGGTCTCCTCCCAAAGAGTAACGGAGGAGTACGAAGGTTGGCTAATCACGGTCGGACATCGTGAGGTTAGTACAATGGTATAAGCCAGCTTAACTGCGAGACAGACACGTCGAGCAGGTACGAAAGTAGGTCATAGTGATCCGGTGGTTCTGAATGGAAGGGCCATCGCTCAACGGATAAAAGGTACTCCGGGGATAACAGGCTGATACCGCCCAAGAGTTCATATCGACGGCGGTGTTTGGCACCTCGATGTCGGCTCATCACATCCTGGGGCTGAAGTCGGTCCCAAGGGTATGGCTGTTCGCCATTTAAAGTGGTACGCGAGCTGGGTTTAGAACGTCGTGAGACAGTTCGGTCCCTATCTGCCGTGGGCGTTTGAGAATTGAGAGGAGCTGCTCCTAGTACGAGAGGACCGGAGTGGACGAACCGCTGGTGTTTGGGTTGTCATGCCAATGGCATTGCCCAGTAGCTACGTTCGGAATCGATAACCGCTGAAAGCATCTAAGCGGGAAGCGAGCCTCAAGATGAGTTCTCACTGGGACTTTAAGTCCCCTGAAGGGCCGTTGGAGACTACAACGTTGATAGGCAAGGTGTGTAAGTGCGGTAACGTATTGAGCTAACTTGTACTAATTACCCGTGAGGCTTAACCATACAACACCTAAGACGTGTTGATGTAACCAAGAAAAAGTACGTTTGCGACAATATATTTTACAACTTGCAAGATTAAAGAATAATAGACAGCTTTTCTAATTAACTTTTTGTCTAGCAACCATAGCGCTGTGGTCCCACCTGATCCCATTCCGAACTCAGAAGTGAAACGCAGCTGCGCCGATGGTAGTGTGGGGTCTCCCCATGTGAGAGTAGGTCATTGCTAGACGCCTATTTAGAAGAAGCCCTGATAGAAATATCAGGGCTTTTTTGCTTTTTAGAGACGATAAAAGTGGCCCATCAACGTCAAGTAAGGACTAACGGACCTTACTCTCCTTCCCATTCCGAACTCAGAAGTGAAACGCAGCTGCGCCGATGGTACTTAGTTGCATTGAAGTCTCTTGAACCTCGTTCAAGGGACTTCAATGCAAAAGGGTCTCCCCATGTGAGAGTAGTGCGAGTATCGCGATAGCGATGTGTCACGAGCTTCGGTGTTCTGCGCCGACCTTCCATCGCCAAGCGCTTAAACGAAAAATCCCTGTTGACGATGTCAGCAGGGATTTTTTCGTTTAAGCGCTTGATGATGACCACTTGAACATGGGGATTATAAAAGGCATGCCGAAGGCATTTCCTTTCATGTTAGGGCTGCGAATTTGGCGTTAGCCAAGGTCTATGAGCGGGCTAAGCGTGCTCTGGTTGTTTGCCGACAGGTAAGTGTCACGAGCAGTGTTCACTCATCGCTCAAGTAAAAAAGCCCACTATGTGGGCTTTTTGTTATTAAGGGTATATTACAACTTGCATCTATTCTTCGAAAAGCTCTTTGATATTTGCAAAATCACTTTTACCATTTTTGATCTCATCAATCGATAAGCCCGTTACTTCATGTGGAAACACTAACCACTCTTCTGATTCATGGATATAGTAATCAGGTACGATTGATACTGCTTTATTCTTGGGTTTGTAATATGGCGTTGCGATGCGTACATCTTTTGGCATATTTAAGCGCATAAGTTCATTGAGTTTTTCTGTAAGAGCAACGACACTGCGACCAGAATCAAATACATCATCAACGATTAGTAAACCATCATCCGCATTAGCATTTTCTATTATGTAGTGTAAACCATGTACTTTAATTGTTTTGCTCTGTTTACCAATTCCATAGTATGAAGAAGTTCGTACTGCAATGTGGTCTGTTTCAACTTTTTTATAATCAAAGTATTCTTGGACAGCGATGCCTATAGGTGCGCCTCCACGCCAAATTCCAACAATAAATTGTGGGCGGAAGCCGCTTTCGTAAACTTGTGCGGCAAGACGAAATGAGTCTTCTAGTAGTTGCTGAGCAGTGATAAATACTTT
The DNA here is from genome assembly GCF_041080865.1 of Psychromonas sp. MME1. Classification (NCBI taxonomy): domain Bacteria; kingdom Pseudomonadati; phylum Pseudomonadota; class Gammaproteobacteria; order Alteromonadales; family Psychromonadaceae; genus Psychromonas; species Psychromonas sp. MME1. The sequence goes on from NZ_CP160906.1 coordinate 3,249,783, forward strand.
GTCAGACATTTTGTAACCTCTTCTAGTTAATTTAGGCGGAATTTTAGACTAACCTGTTAAAATAACAATCTTAAAGATACTTTTTTATTGTTCTTTAAAAGTAAACTATTTACCAATTTGTGGTCCATCGATAAGCTTGTGAGCAGGATAATATTGCACATTATTATCCTGAAACACGGCAATATAAATTTTAAACTCACCTTTTATAGTCATACTACTTCTATATACATGTCAGGAGGAAGAAAAGCCCCTGACAAAGTATATTGAGGTAGTGTGGCATGCATTTTAGAAATATGAGCACGACCATTTTTATTAATGTAAAGAATGAGCAGAGTAAGTTAGCAACTATAATTTATTCTATTGTAGTTGTAGCAAAAGTTTTAATTTACTTTATTACCATTATCTTTGCCTACTTTATAGCTTTCTAGATTATTGAGAGTTGTTTGCGCAATGCTTGCCAATGCCTCATGTGTTAAAAATGCTTGATGCCCCGTAAATATCACGTTATGACAAGCCGATAGGCGTCTAAATGTATCATCGCCAATAATTTCATCGGAATGGTCACCAAAAAAGAGTCTATCTTCTTCTTCGTATACGTCTAAACCTAAGCTACCAATACGCCCGCTTTTTAGTGCCAAAATCGCCTCTTCTGCATTAAGTAATGCACCGCGACTTGTATTAATAATCATCACACCATCTTTCATTTGCGCAAAGGATTTACTACATAGTATATGATGATTTTGTTCAGTAAGAGGGCAATGTAGAGTAATAATATCACTTTCTTTAAAGAGTGTTTCTGCTGTTACATACTCAGCTCCTAATGCAATAGCTTGTTCTGATGGGTAGGGGTCAAAAGCGAGTATTTTACAACCAAAACCTTTTAGTATATTCATGGTTGCAATACCGATTTTACCCGTACCAATAACGCCAACTGTCTTGCCATGCATATTGAAGCCAACTAAACCTTCTAAGGAAAAATTTGCATCGCGGGTACGTTGGTAAGCTTTATGAGTTCTGCGATTAAGCGTTAACATTAATGCGATAGCATGTTCTGCAACAGCTTCCGGTGAGTATGCGGGAACACGCATCACTGTTTGTTGCAAATTTTTGGCGGTATCAAGGTCGACATTATTAAAACCTGCACAACGCATCAGGATTAATTTTACACCGATCTCTGCTAGTGCTGTTAGTACGGGAGCGGATAAATCATCATTAACAAAAGCACAAACGGCGTCATAACCAGAGGCAAGTTGACAGGTGTGGATATTGAGTTGGGTATCGAAATATTTTATCTCTGCATCAGTCTGTTCTATATGTAGGTTAAATGAGTTGATGTCATAACTGCGTGAACTGAACATGGCTATTTTCATTGTAAGCTCCAATTTTATAAGTATATTAGCCCCATGTTACCTTAATATGCTTGGTCAGGCACTAGCTCGTATACCTGAGCAAGGCACAACGTAAGGTTATTGCTCTTGCTGATTTTCTGACTTTGCATCTTGAAGTATCATGGGTATAACATCTTATAAACATTTTTGTTTCAATGAGCAATCCATTGCTATATAAGCCGCAATTATGGAAACTTACGGCTTCGGTTCACTTAGTTGTTATAGACAACAGGTCTCTTTCAGTTGTGGTCCAGCAGCAACTAACGCTTGCCCTTCGCTTTTATCGGTATAACGCGCAAAGTTTTCAATAAATAGTGTGGCTAGCTGCTCAGCTTTACTTTCCCATTCCGCCTCACTAGCATAGGTATCTCGCGGATCTAATATGTTGCTATCTACGTTTGGTAAAGCTAATGGCACTTCCAGATTAAAATAAGGGATTTGCTTGGTGTTGGCTTGCTCAATTGAACCGTCTAATATGGCATTGATTATGCCGCGTGTGTCTTGAATTGATATACGTTTACCTGATCCATTCCAACCAGTATTCACTAAATATGCTTCTGCACCACACGCTTCCATCCGTTTTACTAGTTGTTCAGAATATTGAGTGGGGTGTAATGTAAGAAAAGCAGCACCAAAACAGGCTGAAAATGTTGGTGTTGGTTTCGTAATGCCTCGCTCAGTACCGGCAAGTTTGGCTGTAAATCCTGAAAGGAAATGGTACTGCGTTTGTGCTTTAGTCAGTTTCGCTACTGGTGGTAAGACGCCAAATGCATCGGCGGTTAAAAAGATAACTTTTTGTGCGTGCCCACCCTTTGAAATGGGTTTGACGATATTTGTAATGTGATTGATTGGATATGAGACTCGTGCATTTTCTGTTTTGCTGGCATCATCGTAATCGACCACACCGTCCTCATCTATCACCACATTTTCCAATAGCGCATTACGTTTGATTGCATTATAGATATCGGGCTCAGCTTCTGGGCTTAATCGGATTGTTTTCGCATAGCAGCCACCTTCAAAGTTAAATACGCCTTCATCGTCCCAACCATGTTCATCATCACCTATTAAAGCGCGCTTTGAATCGGTTGAAAGGGTTGTTTTACCGGTTCCTGATAAGCCGAAGAAAATCGCGGTATCACCAGCTTCCCCCATATTCGCCGAGCAATGCATCGATGCCATGCCATTAATCGGTAACAGATAATTCATCACTGAAAATAGCCCTTTTTTCATCTCACCACCATACCAGGTACCACCGATGACTTGAATTTTTTCAGTGAGATTAAAGGCCACAAAGTTCTCTGAATTCAGGCCCTGTAGTTGCCACTGCGAATTAGTGGTTTTAGCGCCATTGATAACAACAAAATCCGGTTCAAAATCGATAAGTTCTTCTGCTGTTGGGCGAATAAACATATTTGTTACAAAATGCGCTTGCCATGCAACTTCCATGATAAATCGTACTTTTAAACGTGAATTTTCGTTGGCACCACAAAAAGCATCAACAACGAATAGGCGTTTATTACAAAGGTCTTCTGTAACGATTTTTTTTAAATAATTCCAAGTTAATTGATCAATTGCTTTATTGTCATTTTTGCCTTGATCGCTCCACCAAATAGTGTCGCGAGTTGTATCGTCTTTAACGATATATTTATCCTTTGGAGAGCGACCTGTGAATATGCCTGTATCGACTGCGACAGCCCCGCTTTGAGTAATGATTCCTTTCTCAAAACCTTCTAAGTTAGGGCTCATCTCTTCGGTGAATAGTGTTTCATAGCTTGGGTTGTATACAATTTCTGATACACCCGTGATGCCATATTTACTTAACGCATTGCTAGATAAAATTGCCGCTTTTGTCATATTCAGTTCCTCTTAAATGATTAATAATTTTTAAAGATCCTACATAATGCCAATATTTAGAGTAGGGGATTAATAAAATCACATCGGAGATCTAGTTCAAATAATCGAAGTAAAGGTATAAAATATGTCATTGCTGTGCGCATTGTCATGAAATTTATTGCTGGTTGCTATTATGTTAACCAAGAGATTATGCTAATAACTAGGCGGTATAGGTACACTTGCGTGTACCTGATTGTGGCACTAATGTTCGGTATTGTGTTGATCGTTTAGCAATATTTGTAAGTCATTTAGTTCAAAATGGTAATCGCTGCCGCAGTATTCACAGTGCATATCAATGGCGCCATTTTCATGTAACATCTCGCGTATCTCTTCTGGCGCAATAGAAGCAAGCGATGATAAACAACGTTCCTGTGAACAGTTACATTTAAAAGAGATACTGTCAGGTTCAAATAAGCGCACTTTTTCTTCATGGTATAAACGATATAGTAGCGCTTCATTGTTTAAGTTAAATAACTCTTCGGCTGTTATTGTTGCTGCTAATGTTGTGACATGCTGGAATTGTGCTTGGTGATTTTCATCCACCGCAGGTAGTGTTTGAATTAATAGTCCGGCAGCTTTTGTTTCATCAGTATTGCTTGCATGGAGAATAATACAGGTTGGTAATTGTTCAGATTGTTTAAAGTACGCTTCTAGGCAACTACTAAGCGAATCATTATTAAGCTCTACAATGCCTTGATAGCGTTCGCCATTATCCGGTGTAATTGTTATCACCAAATGGCCTTTACCCACTAATTCTTTAAAGGAAAGACCTGTCGTTTCACCTTCAACTCGTGCTGCACCGCGTAACTGTAAATCTTTATTGCCATTCACCACTGCAAACTTTAAGGGGCCATCGCCTTGTATTTGTACTGCGATTACACCTTCAAATTTTAATGTTGCCGTCAATAGGCTGGTTGCAATTGCAAGCTCACCAATAATGTTTTCTACTTCTGCGCCGTAGTGGTGGTTTTTGATTATTTCATGGAAGCTATTATCTGCATGGGCAATTTCGCCGCGAATTTGGTAATCATCAAAAATGAATCGTTGTAATTGATCACTCATATCTTTATCTCTCTGCTCTATTTAATTTAATCGTAATTTGCGCTATTACGCTGTGTTTTTGCCTGTATTAACTCTCTACGCTCTTTCTTGTTTGGTTTACGATCCGGATGAGGGGCATTTTGTAAACTTAGTTTACGTAGTGTTTGGTATTGTTCTCGTTTGCTGATACTTTCTTGAGTTTCATTATACAGCGTCTCCGCAATAGGGGCACCGCAGCGCTGCTCAGATAAAACCTCAATGCGGACTTGTTTGATTATATCGCCCTGACGAATAGATAGAATTGCACCTATTTCGACTATTTTACTCGCTTTACTGCGTTGACCGTTATAATGAACTTTACCACCTTGAACCATTTCTCGGGCGATACTACGTGTCTTATAAAAACGAGCAGCCCATAACCATTTATCTAAGCGAATCTTTTTATCTGTCATTTTCACTCTTCTTTTTATGCGTTTGAATTAAGTTTGATATTTTGATGAAGACAAACGATGTTTATTTATGACAACATGGTAGCGAGTATAGCAAATTGCCTTGCCAAACCCGCAGTAAATATCGAATCAAATGTTTTGCTTGGGTTGTTTTTGATTCGTGTTTTTTCTTTAATGTCAATCCTCAAGGGGGTTTATTGTTCACTCACGAGCGATATAGCGCAGAATTGTAACTCTATACTTGTCGCAATTAGATGGCTATTGTAGCATGCTCAAATACTTCGTTAATATGCTTACTGAGTTTAGTGGCATATTGAACTAAAATTAAGCAGGCAGCATGGTCGTTCCATTATCAATTATATTACAAAAGGCATTTAAGCCCGTACTGATTATTTTATCTGCATTGATTGCGTATCAAATTGCGCTATTAACATGGTCGCTATTGCCACAAAAAGAGCCGCAATCGCAATGGATTGCGCCGCTGGTAACAAGCGCAACTGTGGATAATAAAGTTTCAACCGTTCAACTACAAGGGCTGCACCTTTTTGGTAAGGTGGCGATTGCAGAAGAAAAGATCAAACCTACAGAAGAAGTCCGGGATGCGCCTAAAACCAAGTTAAATTTAACATTAGTCGGCGTGGTTTCAGCCAGTAACCCATTATATTCCAGTGCAATTATTGTTTATCAGAATGCACAAGATAGTTATTTTATTGACTCTATTATTGAGGGGACGAAAGCTAAAATTTCTAAGATACATCAAGACCGGGTTTTGCTTGATGTTGATGGCGAATTACAAACGTTAATGTTAGATGGCGTCGAAATGTTAGAGCAAAAACAGCAAGAGCATGGGGCCGTGGTATCTGCGCCTTCTGCTAAAATTTCCAGTAATCGTAGTAAGTCTGAAGTGAAAACGATTTCCATCGATAGGGAGGCTCTGCTAAAGATCCTGGGAAAATAACAGACTATATTCAAATATCTCCCGTTCGTGAAGATAATGAAATTAAAGGGTACCGTGTTTCTCCTGGTAAAGACAAAGATTTATTTGAAGAAGCTGGTTTACAAAGTGGCGATCTTGCAGTTGAAGTAAATGGTGTTGATTTAACGGATATGCAAGAAGCTTTGGGGCTAATGAAAATGCTTCCTACAATGAGTGAAATCACCCTAACAGTAGAAAGAGGGGGCGAGTTGCATGAAATATATTTCACTGTTCCATAGTTATGCCCATATAACCTCAAGCTGCATTGTCAGATGCTAGTTCAGATAGCAGAGCAAGACGTAATATGGGTATATGAAATAATATTGATCTGTCGCATTATGAATAATCATTCAGATTCATCACAGAAAATCATGGAGTGTTAGTTAATATGATGTTTTTAAGGATAAAAAAGCAGTTAAGCAAACTTCTGCAAATTAGTTTGTGTGCTTTTATGATTCACGGCTTGGTGAGTGAATCGGTATTAGCAACAGAATATTCTGCGAGCTTTAAAAATGCTGATATTAAAGAATTTATTAATATCGTTGGTAAAAATTTAAATAAGACGATTATCTTAGATCCTGCGGTACGAGGTAATATCAATGTACGTAGTTATGATCTATTGAACGAACAGCAATATTATCACTTTTTCTTAAATGTGTTAGAAGTGTATGGTTTTGCCGTTGTAACTATGCCAAACAATATTATCAAAGTTATCAAATCAAAGGATGCGAAAACATCGGCCATTCCCGTTGTTGATGACGGTATGCTTAGTGGCGATGAGATGGTGACGCGTGTTGTACCTGTTCTTAATGTTTCCGTGCGTGAGTTAGCCCCTTTGTTGCGTCAACTTAACGATAATGCCGGTGGTGGTAATGTTGTGCATTATGATCCCTCTAATATAATTATGCTCACTGGCCGTGCTGCAGTGGTCAATCGTTTAGTGAAAATCATTCAGCGGGTTGATAAAGCGGGCGACCAAGAAGTTGATATTGTTAGGTTAAAATACGCCAGTGCATTAGAAATGGTAAAAACAATTACCGCCATTCAAAAGCCTGCAGCGGGTTCGAAAAGTAACACGCCGAGTATTTTAGAGCCGCGCTTAGTGGCTGATGAACGAACCAACTCACTGATAATAAGCGGAACCCCAAACTCGGACACGCATTGTGGCATTGGTTAAATCGCTCGATGAAGAGTTGAAAAATGACGGTAATACGCGTGTTTTTTATCTCAAATACGCGAAAGCCAAAGAGGTGGTTGATGTATTAAAAGGGGTAAGTAAAAACCTTGAAAAGGCAACGGGACAATCGAATAGTAAAACTGGAACGGATTTGAGTATTGAATCTCATGAAGGCACCAATGCCATTGTTGTCTCTGCGCAACCTGCATTAATGGCATCCTTGGGGAGCATTATTCGTCAACTTGATATTCGCCGTGCACAGGTTTTAGTTGAGGCGATTATTGTGGAAGTCTCGGAGGCTGACGGTATCAAGCTTAGTACACAATTTGCGACGAGTTCTGGTGGCACATCATTTAATGACAATGGCGTGAGTACAGGCGAAGTGATTGCTGCAATCAATGATGATAGTAGTGATAATGAGGCTGCACTAAACGTACTCAACAAACTATCAGGTGGAATCATCGGCATTACCGGTTCTGATTGGGGGGTTTTATTGCAGGCTATCAGTACGAGTAGCAACTCTAACATTCTTGCAACACCGAGCCTGACAACCTTAGATAACCAAGAAGCGAGCTTTATTGTTGGTGATGAAGTACCTGTTCTTACTGGCTCTGCTGCTAGTTCAAACAATGATAATCCATTCCAAACCATTGAACGTAAAGAGATTGGTGTAAAACTGAATGTAACACCGCAAATCAATGAAGGTGATGCAGTGCAAATGGTGATTGAGCAAGAGGTTTCAAACATCAAAGGGCAAACCTCGGTCGATGTTATATTCGCAACACGAGCCGTAAAAACAACGGTGCTCGCTAAATCAGGGGAAACGGTCATTATTGGTGGTTTAATAAATGAATCCGTTAATGAAACTGTTGATAAAGTACCATTACTGGGTGATATCCCCTACTTGGGGCAACTATTTCGTTCAACTAAAAGTAGTACCGAGAAACGTAACTTAATGATCTTTATACGTGCAACGATTATACGTGATGATCAAACGATGAATAATTTGAGTACTCGTAAATATAGTCTAATCCGTGAAGTGCAAATGGGGGAGCGAGATCGCGGTATTAATTTAATGCCAAACAGCTTAGCGCCAGTATTACCTGCGTGGGGGAAAGTCATGAAATTAATATTGAGAGTTTTATGAATAAAGAAGGTTTACGTAAAGTTAAAAAAGAGCTACAAGAAATGGACAGGTCGGCGCAGGAAGATAAGTAATGGATGAGCTGAATGTAAATGCACCAGTGACTGATGAAGAGGCGGTTGAGTTTACACCTCGAGGGCAGTTACCTTTTACTTTCTCTAAAAAGTATGGGTTAGTAATGGGATTTTCAGACCATGCAACGGAGCTTTGTTATAAACTTCTTCCTAGCGCGGATCTATTATTAGAAGTGCGTCGTGTCATTGGGCATCCGTTTACCTTAAAAAAAGTGGATAATGAACACTTTGAAAGTTTAGTGACCATTGCCTATCAGTCTTCTTCATCGGAAGCACAGCAATTAATGGAAGACATTGGTAGCGATGACTTTTTTACCCTGGCGGAGGAGTTGCCTAAGGATGAAGATCTTTTAGAGACGGAAGATGATGCCCCCATCATTAAATTGATCAATGCGATGTTGGGGGAGGCGATTAAAGAGGAAGCCTCAGACATTCATATAGAAACCTTTGAAAATTCACTGGTTATTCGTTTTCGTATCGATGGTGTATTACGTGAGATTTTAAAACCGCAGCGTAAACTCGCTGCATTATTAGTGTCGCGTATTAAAGTAATGGCGAAGCTTGATATTGCAGAAAAACGTGTCCCTCAAGATGGTCGTATTTCACTTCGAATCGGTGGGCGAGCAGTAGATGTACGTGTATCAACGATGCCTGCAAGCCATGGTGAACGTGTGGTGCTACGTCTATTGGATAAAAATGCGATAAAATTAGACCTTGCTACACTGGGTATGACCAACAAAAATCATAAACTACTACAAGAGCTTATCCACAAACCCCATGGTATTGTTTTAGTCACTGGGCCAACGGGGTCGGGTAAAAGTACGACTTTATATGCCGGATTATTAGAAATCAACTCTAAAGATCGCAACATTCTCACCGTAGAAGATCCAATTGAATACGCTATTAGTGGTATTGGACAAACACAGGTAAACAGCAAAGTCGATATGACCTTTGCGCGAGGTTTGCGTGCCATTTTACGTCAGGATCCTGATGTGGTAATGATAGGTGAAATTCGTGATCTAGAAACTGCGGAAATAGCAGTACAGGCAAGTTTAACAGGGCATCTCGTTTTTTCAACATTACATACGAATAGTGCCGTTGGTGCGGTAACGCGTTTGCGAGATATGGGAGTCGAGCCATTTTTGCTCTCATCGAGTCTGTTGGGAGTGCTCGCACAACGTTTAGTGCGTCGTCTATGCTCAAGCTGTAAAGTGCCGCATAATTGCACCGATAGAGAGAAACAGATCTTAGGCCTTGGCGAAAATGAGCAAGCAGTTGTTTATCGCCCGGTTGGATGTCCGCAGTGCAATCAAACAGGTTACAAAGGAAGAACGGGAATACATGAACTGTTAGTCGTTGACGATAATGTTAGAGAATTAATTCATACGGGAGCTGGTGAGCAGGCCGTTGAAAAAGTGATTCGTCAGCATACGGCGAGTATTCGAGATGATGGTTTAGCTAAAGTATTGCGTGGTGAAACGACCCTTGAAGAGATTTTACGTGTGACCAGAGGAGATTAGCGTGGCGACTTTCTCTTATAAAGCAATTGATGCACGGGGAAAACCCAAAAAAGGGACATTAGAAGCGGATTCAGCGCGTTTGCTTCGTCAACAATTACGTCAGTCAGGTTTAACCCCTTTGACGGTTGAAGCTGTTGCAAATAAAAGCTCCAAAAATTCAACATCATTATTTAGTAGTAAAATTAAAACTGCTGATTTGGCATTAATCACTCGTCAACTATCTACATTAGTTGCTTCCGCTATTCCCATTGAAGAGTGTTTGTATGCGGTTGCAGAGCAATGTGACAAGCCGAAAATAAAAGCCATGTTAGCCGCGGTTCGTGGTGGTGTTATTGAGGGGCATAATTTAGCAGATAGTATGCGCGCTTTTCCGCTTATTTTTGATGATTTATTTTGTGCTATGGTTGCCGCTGGCGAAAAATCGGGGCACCTTGATAAGGTCTTAGAGCGTTTGGCGGATTACGCCGAGCAACGCCAAGAGATGAAAAGCAAAATGATGCAGGCTTTAATTTATCCTACAGTATTAACCTTAGTGGCCATTTCAGTAGTGGCTATTTTGCTAACCTCCGTGGTACCTCAAGTTGTCGGACAGTTTGAACATATGGGCGCGGATTTACCGGCTTCTACACGATTTTTAATCGCCAGTAGCGATTTATTAAGTGCCTATGGCCTCTATTTGGTGTTATTTATTATTGTGGCTCTGTTTGCCTTTAAGCAATGGTTAAAGAAACCCGCTAATCAACTTCTATTTGATAAGAAACTGCTTACCATTCCTGTTATTGGAAATGTTGCCAATGAACTCAATACAGCCCGCTTTGCGCGCACTTTGAGTATTTTAAATAGCAGTGCTGTACCGCTTCTTGAAGCATTAACCATTGCCGGACAGGTATTAAGTAACCTTTATATTCGCCAACAAGTCGGTGAAGCAAGTGAACGAGTGCGAGAGGGGGTTAGTCTTGGGCGGGCATTAGAAAGTACTAAGCTATTCCCTCCGATGATGTTACATATGATAAGCAGTGGCGAACGTAGTGGGGAATTGGGTAATATGCTGGAACGCTCAGCGGATAACCAAGATAAACAGTTCTCGGCACAGGTAACCATTGCATTAGGGGTGTTTGAACCCGCATTAGTTATCTCAATGGCAGGCGTTGTTTTGTTTATTGTTGCCGCTATTTTACAACCTATTTTAGAGCTTAATAATATCGTTGCTGGTTAACATCAAGGTGATATGCTTAAGTGTCTCAAACAAGAAAAATTTATAATTAGAAACTTAAGGGGAATATAATGAAAAGTTCACTGCAAAAAGGTTTTACCTTACTAGAAATCATGGTGGTAATTGTTATTTTAGGTGTATTAGCTTCAATGGTTGTGCCGAACTTAATGGGCAATAAAGATAAAGCTGATCGCCAAAAAGTAATCTCAGATGTTATTGCTTTAGAGAACGCCTTGGATATGTATCGATTAGATAACAGTGTTTATCCAACGACAGAGCAAGGGTTAGAAGCATTGCGAGAAAAACCAACTAGTTCTCCTGAGCCACGTAACTATCGTGAAGATGGTTATATCAAACGTTTACCACAGGATCCATGGGGTAATGATTACATCTTAAATAGCCCTGGTGAAAACGGTAAAATTGATATTTTATCCGTTGGGCCTGATGGTGAAGAGGGGACTGATGATGATATTGGTAACTGGAATCTTGATGGTAAAGAATAGACTGTAACTCAGTGTTTATTGGTGTGAATAAGAAGAATAACCAGCAAGGCTTCACGTTACTCGAAGTGATGCTGGTTTTATTACTAATGGGAATGATATCGGTTGGCGTTGTCATGACCATACCGAGTAATTTAACTTCAGAACAGAGCGTCCAATGGCAAGCACAACGTTTTAGTACCCTATTACAGTTTGCTGAAGATGAAGCGATGATTTCCGGTGTCGAATTGGGTTTGTTGTTTACGGATAATAATCGCTATCAATTTGCTTTCTATGATTATCAAAGCAAAAAGTGGTTACCGATTGTAAGTAAACAGATCCAGAGCATTTTTTCTCTGCCTGAATCGATAGAGATTGAGTATGCCTTATCGGGATCCGTTTGGGATGAAGTGGAAACGCAAGATAACGATGATTTTATAGACGATACATATCTAGTCGATGTTGATATAGGAGAGCCGAGCGTCGTTTCCTTGAATCCTCAGGTTTATGTTATGTCTAGTGGTGAGGTTACCCCCTTTACATTGACTTTTTCTGCCTACGATGGAGAGCATAAAAAAGAGACGTTAACTGTTTCAGTTAGCATGAGTGGTGCGATTACTTTTTCCGAGTTAGTCAAGCCATGAAAAAAGTAAATCGAGGAATGACCTTACTAGAAGTGATGCTCGCCCTAGTGATTTTGGCAACGGCAGGTTTAGCGGTGATGAAATCGGCTTCGGAATCATTAAATAACCAAGCCTATCTTCAGGATAAAACCTTTGCACTGTGGGCTGCAAGCAACTATTTAGTCGAGCTTAAATTACAAAAAAAATGGCCCTCAAGTAGTTGGCAATCCGATACGCAAGAGCTTGCCGATTGCACTTGGTATATCCGTTATCAGGGTGTACAAACTGGTGATAGCAATTTTATTGCTTTAGATATCGAGGCGAGTGAAAAATTAGATGGCCCCGTATTAGCAGATATTAGGACTTACCTTGCAAAATAAGCGACATATTTTATCTCGCAGAGTAAATCAAGGCTTTACATTACTCGAGGTCTTAATTGCTATTGCCATTTTTGCACTGTTAAGTCTAACCGCATACCAAGTGCTGAAAGGCGTGATTGAAAGCGGACAAATTAGCAAAGAACACAGCGATTCATTAACACAATTGCAACGGGCAATGTTAATTATTGAGCAGGATTTTAGTCAGATAGTGGCTCGCACTTCCCGAGATGATGGAAATATAGAGGAGACGTTATATGTCATTCGAGCTGCTAAATCGTTATTTGAATCCGATGATCAAGGTATCGAATTCAATCGTTTAGGGTGGCAGAATCCGCTGGGGTTATTGCCCCGTTCAAATATTTTACGCGTACGCTATCGCTTGCAAGAGGGGCAATTACAACGTTTATACTTTCTTCATCCCGATATCGTTGCAGGACAGGAGCCGGAAGTACAAGTTTTATTAGAGGATATTGAAACACTTAGCTTTCGTTTTTGGCTCTCTGGTTGGCAAAACAGTTGGAATGATAGTAAGAAGCTACCCCAAGGGATCGAAATTAGCTTTACTAGCAAGCATTACGGGGAACTTCACCGAACATTTATTATCGCAGCTGGGGAGGTGTTGTGATCATGACGGCTGTTGGTAAGGGAAAGCAAAATGGCATTGCGTTGATTACCGTCTTGTTGATTTTAGCGATAATGGTGACCATCGCAGCAACAATGACAGGTCGCTTAACATTAAGTTTGAAACGCACCGAAGGGCTCGCTTTTTCACAAAAAGCCTACTGGTATGGGCAATCCGCCATTAGCTTAGGGACGATGATTTTAAATCAAGATATTGGTGACAGTGACGTTATTAGTCTCGATCAAATTTGGGCGACGCCCGGTATGATATTTCCACTTGAAAACGGTAATTTTGCTGGAGAAATTAAAGATTTACGTAGCTGTTTCAATATTAATTCACTTGCAGAACAGGATAAAAACAACATCACTGCTTTAGGAGTGCGCCAGTTTCAATCATTATTAGAGGCGATTGGCTTAAATGATTATAGTGCCGAGATGATAGCTCAATCAACACGTGATTGGATTGATAGTGATGATCAAGCGAGTGCTTTACAGGGGGCGGAGGATAGTCATTATCAAGGACTTGCCGTTCCACTTTTGGCGGCTAATAATTTTATGGTCGACCTTACTGAGCTTCGCTCTGTACAGGGGGTGAGTAAAAATATCTATGAAAAAATTGCACCTTATTTATGCGCAATTCCAGCAAATGAACAAAATATAAATGTGAATACGGTTAGTCTTGACCATCCTGAAATTTTATATGCGCTATTTAAACCAGATCATGATTTTACCATTTCTGATTTTAAGCAGCTCTTAGAAGATAGACCAATCAGTGGCTGGAATAATATTAGTGATTTTTTCGCGATGGATCTATTTAATGGGGTTGCCATCTCTGAAAAACAAAAAGGTCAACTTTCAGTTTCCAGTGATTTTTTTCAACTGAATGGGGTGGTTGAATATGAAGAGCGACTTTTGGCGATTAAAATTTTATTTCAGATGAAAGATAAAAAAGCAAACGTGATCCGTTACCAGTCCGGCGGCTTTAGTGGGGGTAATATTAGTGATTAAGGCAAGTGTAATTAAAAGAGATGGAGATTGTCAGTGACGGAACGATTAATTATTCGCTTAGCAAGTACAGCTTCGCAAAAAAATCATTGGCTAATATGGTCTGACAGTGAAAATGAGATTATTGCCTCTGGGCAAGTCGACACCGCTAAGCAGCTAGATTTATTAACGGAGAAAGCACAACAGCGCAAAGTTATCTGTTTATTACCAAGCGTTGATGTGTATATCAAGGACATTAAGATTAATGGTACTTTTAATCGTCAAATGCAGCAGGCGTTGCCCTATATTGTTGAAGAAGAATTGGCGACAGATGTTGAGCGTTTGCATTTTTCCGTGCTCGCGAAGCAAACGGATTTAGTCACCGTTGCTATCTGTAATAAACGCAAAATAGAGGATTGGTTAAGTTGGTTATCCGCCGCGCAAATTAATTGCCAACAATTTATTCCTGAGGGGTTAGCATTGCCGATTGGTAATGACCAAACATGGCAAGCGCTGCAATTAGATGATCAATGGTTAATACGAGAGGACCCATATCACGCATGGGCTTGTGACAGCAGTATGCTTGAGATCCTTTTAGAGAGTAAATGCCAAGCAGCAAGTCAACAAATTACCAGTTATAGCCCTCGACCTGAAATAACATTAGCAGAGTGGCTTGAGGCTCCGCCGATGTTACCCATGGAACTGCTTGTAAATGGAACTTTAAACAATAAGATTAATTTGCTCAGTGGGGAATTCTCACCTAAAAAGCCACCGAATAAACATTTAAAAAAATGGCGAATAGCAGCCATTATGGCAGGATTTTTATTTGTCTTGGTGGCGACGAATCGTTATTTGCACTATCTACACATAGAAAAACAGATACAAAATGTGAAGCAGCAGGTTGAAGTGGTCTACCAAAAAGCATTCCCTTTACAAAATAAATTGCAATATACCCGTATCAAGAAAAAAATTAAGAGCATGCTTAATGAAACTCAGGGTGGCAGTGACGATTCTCAATTCTTACTCATGCTTAATGAATTGGTGCCAGCATTTGCTGCAAATTCAGAGCTTCAAACCAATAGTTTGAAGTTTGATGCGAGTAAAAATGAGCTTCATTTACAAATATCAGCGAATAATTTCCAAGCATTCGAAAAATTTAGTAACTCATTGCCGAAACATTTTGATGTTCAGCAGGGCGCATTAAATAGTAGCAAAGATCGTGTTAGCGGTTTGCTGACCATAAGGAAAAAATAATGTTAGAAAGATTTCAAGCATGGTGGCAGAGCATTTCTCAACGCGAACAACAATTATCATTGTTAAGTGCCGTGTTTTTACTCGTTGCCATGGTCTATTGGGGCGGGTGGCAGCCATTAAATAAACAATTAGATGAAAGTGAAATGCAGTTGCAGCGTACCCAGCAGACACTACGTTGGGTGGAAGACAAGTCCTCGGAATTAGTGCAAGCAGGGATGGGTGAAAGCAGTAAGCCCCTGCGTAAAGCAAGTTTAAGCAATGTGCTTAATGTGAGCGCTAAGCAATATGGCATTGAATTTTCGCGTATAGTAAATAAAAAGGATGAAGTCGAAGTGTGGATTGATGATGTAGCATTTGATCGCTTCATTGCTTGGCTAACTGAGTTAAATAACCGCTATGGGGTAGTCGTTATGAAAAGCGATGTCACCAGTTTGGATGATTCAGGTAAAGTTAAAATCAACCGTTTATTAGTAAGTTATTAGGGCAAGCAAAGAGACGTTTCCATCTATGAAAATTAAACTTATTTTATTATTTATTTTTTTCTATGTACTTTCCCTATTGCTAACTCTCCCAGCGGCAACGGTTGCGAATTTTATTCCGACCAATGCAAACGTGACGGTTGATAATGCACAGGGGGCGATTTGGCATGGTAAAGCGAAGCAAATTTTAGTACAAAAAAAATATAAGCTAGAAAATGTAAAATGGCAGTTTGACTGGGCTGCGTTACTTAAACTGCAGGTGAAAGTCGCGCTACAATTTTATAACCCAAATGGTGTCTCTGGCGAGGGAATGATTGGTTGGGGTGTTGGTGGATTGTTTGCTGAAAATCTAATGGTAGATTTAACCGCCCCTGAATTGCTTTCATATATCTCCTTACCTGTTCCAGTGGATATTAATGGTTCGATCTCTTTATTGATTAATCATGCCACACAAGGTAATGCCTATTGTGAGCAACTTGATGGCTATCTGATTTGGCGAGATGCCAATATAATTAGCAAGGCAGGCAATGTTGATCTGCAAACGGTAGATGTCAATTTAAGCTGTGTTGATGGCAATATTAATGCAGATTTAAAACAACTGTCAAAACAGATGAATAGCTCGCTGAACTTTTTATTACAGGAGGGGAACGCTTACCATTTGCAAGGTTCAATAAAAGAGTCACCATCCGTTGCCCCTGCTATTAAAAATGCTTTATCTTGGCTTGGCGGTAAAAATAGTGAAGGTGCAACCATTATTAACTTTAAGGGCAAGTTGTAATACCAATTCGGATAATACTATGGTCATAGCTTGTTGAGGAAAAATGATGGAGAACAAGGCGCATGATTGAGTAATAGCGCGCTATTACGATTGAATGCAACGCTGTTATCTATTATTTTACTGGTTAAAATAACTTACTTTTTTGTTGTAAGTTTCGCAAAGGTAACAACCATTTGCGTCAACTTTCGCCTCAAATTAAGCCATTTTTCTGCGCAAAATTTAGATAACATATTTAATCCGATTGGTATAAATTATTTTTGCATGAAAAATAATGAGACTTCAATTGTATGCCTCGCATCTCGCTACGCTTGTTCTTATTGACTTTGCTTCTTGAAGTATCATGGGTATAGATATACACTGTTATTATTTACAGTTCATAGGTGATTTATGAAAGAGCTAACTAAACGTCAGAGCGAAGTTTTGGCGGTTATTAAAGATTGTATCAATAAAACGGGTATGCCTCCGACGCGTGTTGAATTAGCTAAAATGCTGGGATTTCGCAGTGCAAATGCCGCAGAAGAGCATCTCAAAGCCCTCGCTCGTAAAGGGGCTATTGAAATATTATCGGGAACTTCTCGGGGTATTCGCATTTTAGGCGAAGATAAAGCCGACCCCACCGAGTACGAACAGGGATTACCTTTAATCGGTCTAGTTGCCGCGGGTGAACCTATTCTTGCACAGGAGCACGTTGAAGCGCATTACAATGTAGATCCTTCTTTGTTTCATCCTCAGGCCAATTTCCTGTTGCGGGTACAAGGTGAGAGTATGAAAGACATTGGCATTATGGATGGTGATCTACTGGCTGTGCATAAAACGCAAGATATTAAAAATGGCCAAGTCGTCGTTGCCCGGGTGGAAGACGATGTTACTGTAAAGCGTTTTTATCGTGAAGGAGATCAAGTGCTATTAAAAGCGGAAAATAGCTTATTTGATCCCATTAAAGTAGATTTACAATATCAGCCGTTTGCAATCGAAGGTATCGCTGTAGGCGTGATCCGTAATAGTGACTGGATGTAGAAAATGAAATTAGGGATGATTTTTTTTGTAGCGGTTTTGTTGATTGCTAGCTGTATTGCTGGTGGTCTTCAAAGTTATTTAATAACGACATCTAATGCAGATGTTGAGTTGCAGGAAAAAGGAAAACGAGTTCCTCCCTTTTCATTTACTGCTTCATCGGGTGGATTTTTTTCTAATAACGAGTTAGCGGATAAATGGACGCTTTTTTTTATCGGTTATACTTTTTGTCCCGACATTTGTCCGACAACATTAGCAGACCTCGATCGTATCTATCCTAAATTGGTCGAAGCGCAAGGTAGTCAGACTCAAATTGTTTTTATTTCCGTTGATCCCAATCGCGATAAAGCGGCCCACCTCGCTGATTATATTCATTATTTTAATCCGAACTTTATCGCATTAAGTAGCACTCATGAACAACTTATCCCCTTTACACAAGCGCTTGGTTTAGTCTATAGCATAGTTGATGAAGGATATGAAGGTCCCTTTTATTTGATTGACCATAGTGCTTCTTTGGTACTTATTAACCCCAATGGCGAGCATCATGCGACCTTTAAGGCGGGGGTGAATGAGCAAGGGATTGCGCACGTTGATATGGATGCAATGGTTGACCATATTCATCGCTTTCAGCAACAGTGGTAGTCACCTTTTTACATAACGAATAACAAAGTAAATGTCTTTATTTGATTTTTCGATACATAAAAAAATATTCGCTATCGCTCTGCCGATGATGCTTTCAAATATTAGTGTGCCACTGCTTGGACTGGTGGATACTATGGTTATAGGGCATCTGCCTGAATCATATTATTTGGCGGGGGTTGCTGTCGGCTCCATGATTGTTACGCTGCTGTTTTGGATATTAGTATTTTTACGAATGTCGACGACAGGTTTAGTTGCACAGGCCTATGGGGCAAATGATTTTTCACTTATTTTACGTTTATTAATGCAATCAATAGCCATCGCATTACTATTAGCGATGGTAATTCTATTATTACAGTTTCCCATTGCTGAACTTGCTTTTTATTTTGTTGATGGCAGTGAGCAAGTGCTGCGCTATGCGCGCCAATATTTTGATATCCGAGTTTGGAGTGCGCCTGCGGCATTAGTTAATATGGTGCTATTGGGGTGGTTATTAGGCATGCAGAATGCGAAAGTCCCCATGTTTTTATTGATTGTTACCAACCTGGTTAATATGCTGCTAAGTGTCTTATTCGTTGTCGTTTTTAAATGGCAAGTCGCAGGGGTTGCCTGGGCATCATTAAGTGCTGATTATATCGCCTTAATGTGTGGTTGTTATTTTGTTTTTAAGCGACTTAGACCGCACTACCAAAAGGGAGATCTTACAAAATCCTACCATCTATTAATGCAATTCACCTCCTTAAAACGCTTTATCACATTAAACATGGATATATTTATTCGCACACTATGTTTGCAGATAACCTTTGCCTTTATGACGATGCAAGGGGTGAAGTTAGGTGATGATATTGTCTCTGCGAATGCTGTTTTAATGCAATTTTTACTAATCATCTCATTTTCTATGGATGGCTTGGCCTATGCCGTAGAGGCATTGATAGGCAAAAGTATTGGTCAGCGTAATTTATCGTCATTAAAACAGAGTATCAATGCGACCTTATTTTGGGCCTTTCTATTTTGTCTCATTCAATTTGTTGCTTTTTATAGCTATGGTGATTGGATTATTGCGCAAATAACATCCATTAAACATGTGCAAGATGAAGCAAATCACTACTTGCCATGGTTGATTATTGTTCCAATAACGGCGATGTTAGGATTTGTTTTTGATGGTGTCTTCATCGGTATGACACGCGCTAAAGAGATGCGCAATAGCATGATATTTTCCTTGGTCGTAGTATATTTCCCCTTTTGGTTGCTTTTTTCAGGGCAAGGTAATCACGCGCTTTGGATCGCGATGAATGCTTTTATGTTATCGCGAGGGGTAAGCTTGTTGTGGATATATAGACGTATTGATAGGCAGGGAAGGCTTTTGCTTCCCACCTAAATTTATTTGTTGAGAGATTTAGTCCAAAAAATAGCACTTCCATAAGCGGGATCTAATTGATAACCTGAAAAGCCTTGTTTTTCATAGGCTTTCTTTGCTATCTCGTTTCCTTCTAGTACTTCTAAAGTAATTTTGCAGCAATCTCGAGAATGGGCAATGCGCTCTATTTCAGAAAAAAGCAGTGAGGTTAACCCTTGACCGCGAAAATCATTATGCACTACGACATCATGGATATTAAATAGCGGTTTGCAGGCAAATGTTGAAAATCCTTCGATAGCTGTTAATAGTGCCGCGGGCGTTTTATCCTTAAAGACTAAAACAATAAAAATATCAGACCGTTTTAATAGTGCAGCAACCAGATTCTGTTTGGCAAAATCAGATAAATCTTCACCGCCACCCATAGGATCAGAGGCATAGTGAGACATCAGTGTTAAATAAGCTTGTGCATGGTCAGCATTGCTCAAATCAGCTTGCATAGTGGTAAACATTGACAATCCTTTACTAATAAATAGGTTAAATAGTTTTTCATAATATCATTAAATTTAAAGCTTTGTTGTATTGGTCATATTGAGTTAGACTTCTAGATGTCTAAAACTATTACATCTATTCTGTGGAGGTTATATGCCTATTCGTATTCCTGATGATCTGCCTGCGGCGGGCATTTTAAAGTCTGAAAATATTTTTACTATGTCTGAATCACGTGCAAGTCACCAGAATATTCGTCCATTGCGTGTGCTGATTTTAAATTTGATGCCAAAGAAAATTGAAACCGAAACACAGTTGATGCGTTTGCTCTCGAACACACCATTACAGGTTAATATCGAGCTTATTCGTGTCGATGCGCGCGCATCAAGAAATACACCGACAGAGCATTTAAATAAATTTTATAGTGATTTTGAGCGAGTCAAAAATCAGAAATGGGATGGTTTTATTATCACAGGTGCGCCCTTGGGTAGCGTTCCCTTTGAAGAGGTTTACTACTGGGATAAATTTAAAGAGATAGTTGAATGGTCTCGCCATAATGTAACCTCAACCATGTTTTTATGTTGGGCGGCACAAGCTGCACTTAACTATTTATATAATTTAGAAAAAGTAACGCGTAAAACAAAGCTTTCTGGTATTTATCAACATACGACTTATAACCATCACCATCCTTTAGTACGAGGATTTGACGACCAGTTTTGGGCGCCATTATCACGTGTTGCTGAATTTGATTCGGAGTATATTTCAGATCATACTGATTTAACGATATTTGCTGATGCCCCCGGTGCTGGTGTCTATTTAGCGGCGAGTCCAAAATGTCAGCAAGTGTTTATTACAGGCCATCCAGAATATGATGCCAATACCTTAAATAATGAATATTTACGAGATCTGGATGAGGGATTGAACCCTAATTTACCCGTTAATTATTACCCTAATGATGACGAAAATGAATTACCACGGGCGACTTGGAGAAGTCATGGTAATTTACTTTATAGCAACTGGTTAAATTACTGTGTTTATCAAGTGACCCCTTACGATTTTGGTAAACACAATAGCGATTAAATTAATTGTGATCTTGCTTTGGAAATTTTAATTAAAGTTACTTGAAATAGTAGCAATAGAGAAAATCAAGACTACACTTACAATGTTAGAGTAGAGGAAAAAAGAGTACCTTTAGCGCAACAAGCGTGAGAGTTTGTTGATTATCTTAAAACAGTTTTGGAGGGATTATTATTACTTCATATCGTTTTTTGGTGAGATTGTTATCCAATCAGGAGTTGCGTTAGGTAGCTCGTAGGCCTGAGGGCAATAGGATAAAATCTTTTATTTTGACGCTTTTATAACAGTGATAAGGTGGAAAGTAAGAGTAGAACGCTAGTTGTAGATTTTTTCATAAATAGGGAGGAATTAAATATTATTACTTCGTATCAGTTTATTAAAGATGGTAATCAAATCAGGAGCTTGTGATTAACAACAGCTCATTGCCAGAATGGCGCCTAGGTTAACCGTCTTTTACAACGTGATAGTCGATGGCATGTTAAGTTTATTTTTTATTATCTGTTTAGGTTGTTAAAGCTCTTTTTGATTGAAAGTCTGTTTCTTAATAAGCCGTTGTTGTTTGTATTTTAGGTTTATACAGATAATGGAGTAGCAAGCTGATGGATGGCGGAAGAGTCAGTCCGATGATATTAAATAATATTTATAGTCATGACATTACAATGCTCTTTTAAGTTAAAAGCGAGCCCCTGCGGTTCGCTTTTTTTATGTTGATAGAAAATAACTCATAGAACTATTTTGTTAATACCAATTGGATTAAGTATGTGATCTAAATTTTGCGCAGGAAAAATGGCTTAATTTGAGGCGTAAGTTGATGTAAATGGTTGCTCCCTTTACGAAACTTACAACAAAAAAGTAAGTTATTTTAACTAGAAAAATAGATCAGCCATTTACTCCGGCGGGTATAACCATTTGATTTTATGTTGTAAATTATCTCCGTTATCTCTTTCGATAAATATAACCGTATTTCCCCACAATTAATTCTTCGGTTTTTGGCTTGATGTTGCTGCCACTCTGTATTACTTCTAATAATTTATTCATTATTTATAACAAAAAATTTCAATTAGTTATTACTTTTATGGCGTAAATCCAGACGGCTTTTATGTTAACATGCTGTTCAATTATTGTTGTTGCAGGGAAATATATGTCAATTAGTGATCGCAGTGCGCTTATAAAAGCGCAATTACAAAAACAGATTCTTCTTATTGATGGTGGCATGGGCACCATGATCCAAGATTATAAATTTGCAGAAGAAGATTATCGTGGTGAACGCTTTGCTGATTGGCCCTGTGATGTTAAGGGAAATAACGATCTTCTCGTCTTGTCGCAACCTGATGTAATTGCAGACATTCACCGACAATATCTTGATGCCGGTGCAGATATTTTGGAAACAAACACCTTTAATGCTACGACGATTGCGATGGCTGATTATGAGATGGAATCTCTTTCGGCTGAAATTAATCGTGAAGCCGCACGTATCGCTCGCCAAGTGGCAGACCAAAAAACAGCAGAAACGCCAGAGCGGCCGCGCTTTGTCGCTGGCGTACTTGGGCCTACAAATCGCACTTGTTCTATCTCTCCCGATGTTAATGACCCCGGTTTTCGTAATGTTAGCTTTGATGAGTTAGTCGTTGCTTATACTGAATCGACACTGGCGTTAATTGAGGGGGGGTGTGATCTGCTGTTAGTGGAAACCATTTTTGATACCCTTAATGCCAAAGCGGCTGTTTTTGCGATTAGTGGTGTTTTTGAAAAGATAGGTTATAAATTACCAGTAATGATCTCTGGGACGATTACCGATGCCTCTGGACGCACGCTTTCTGGGCAAACGACAGAAGCTTTTTACAACTCATTACGTCATATTGAACCTCTCTCATTTGGCTTGAATTGCGCTTTAGGGCCCGATGAATTGCGCCAGTATGTGCAAGAAATGTCTCGCATCTCAGAAACCTACGTGTCGGCACACCCTAATGCAGGTTTACCTAATGCCTTCGGTGAATATGATTTAGAAGCTGATGAAATGGCTGAGCATATTAAAGAGTGGGCTGAAAGTGGTTTTTTAAATCTAGTCGGTGGTTGTTGTGGTACGACTCCTGCGCATATTAAAGCAATGGCTGATGCGGTTGCAGGTGTCAAGCCTCGCGAAATTCCTGAAATTGAAGTTGCTTGTCGTTTAAGTGGTTTAGAAGCATTAACCATTAAAAAGAGTTCATTATTTCAAAATGTGGGTGAACGGACCAATGTGACCGGTTCGGCACGTTTTAAGCGTTTAATCAAAGATGAACTCTATGATGAAGCGTTAGAGGTTGCGCTACAGCAAGTGGTTGCGGGTGCTGATATTATTGATATCAACATGGATGAAGCGATGCTTGATTCATTGTATGCGATGCAGCGTTTCCTTAATTTATGTGCTTCTGAGCCAGATATTTCTCGTGTACCCATTATGGTCGATTCGTCAAAATGGGAAATATTAGAAGCGGGTTTAAAGTGTGTGCAAGGTAAAGGAATTGTCAACTCCATTAGTATGAAAGAGGGGGTTGATAAGTTTATCGAACAGGCAACATTGATACGTCGTTATGGTTTTGCTGTGATTGTCATGGCCTTTGATGAAGTGGGGCAGGCCGATACGCGTGCTCGTAAATTTGAAATTTGTCAGCGCTCCTATGATATTTTGGTGAATCAAGTTGGTTTCCCGCCTGAAGATATTATTTTCGATCCTAATATATTCGCCGTAGCGACTGGGATTGAAGAACATAATAATTATGCCGTTGATTTTATCGAAGCGGTTAAGGATATTAAAGATAACCTGCCCCATGCGATGATTTCCGGTGGTGTTTCGAATGTCTCTTTCTCATTCCGTGGTAATAATCCGGTGCGTGAGGCTATTCATGCCGTCTTCCTTTACTACTGTTGTAAAAACGGGATGGATATGGGGATCGTTAATGCTGAGCAGTTAGCAATTTATGATGATATTCCCAAAGAGTTAAAAGATGCCGTTGAAGCAGTGGTGCTTAATACTAGCCCCGATGCTACCGATGCACTACTCGACATTGCTGAAAAATATCGAGATTCCGGTGTCGAAAAAGTGGACGATGGCAAGGCGTTAGAGTGGCGTACACTCCCTGTTAATGAACGTATTGCCCATGCCCTAGTCAAAGGGATCACTGAATTCATCGAACAAGATACCGAAGAAGCTCGTCTCTCGTTTGCTATGCCGATTGAGGTTATTGAAGGTCCTTTGATGGATGGCATGAATATTGTGGGGGATTTATTCGGTGCGGGTAAAATGTTCCTCCCTCAGGTTGTTAAATCCGCTCGCGTAATGAAACAAGCGGTTGCCTACCTCAATCCCTATATTGAATTGACTAAACAGGCTGGAGAGAGTAACGGTAAAATAGTCATGGCAACGGTCAAAGGCGATGTCCACGATATTGGTAAAAATATTGTGGGGGTTATTTTGCAGTGTAATAACTATGAGATCATTGACTTGGGTGTGATGGTGCCGACGGACAAAATAATCAAAACGGCGATCGCGGAAAATGCCGATATTATTGGATTGTCGGGCTTGATCACTCCTTCTCTTGATGAAATGGTTTATGTTGCCAAAGAGATGCAACGTCAAGGATTAACATTACCTCTACTCATTGGTGGTGCAACAACTTCCAAAGCCCATACCGCAGTGAAAATAGAGCAAAATTATGACCACCCTGTTGTCTATGTTTCGAATGCTTCGCGAGCAGTAGGGGTATGTCAAAAGCTATTAACGCCGAAACATAAAGAAGAGTTTGTTGCCAAATTAGATGAAGATTATCGCCGTGTACGCGAGCAGCATGCAAATAAACGGCCACGTAGTGCGCCTATTTCACTACAACGCGCGCGTGCCAATAGCGCTAAAATTGATTGGGCAAATTACCAACCACCTGTACCGAATAAACTTGGTGTACAAGTGATCACTAAAATGCCGATCGCGGTACTGCGTGACTATATTGACTGGACACCTTTCTTTATGACTTGGGGCTTAGCGGGAAAATATCCGCGTATTCTACAGGATGACGTTGTTGGTGAAGAGGCTACGCGTCTGTTTAACGATGCGTTAGCGATGTTAGATACTATTGCACAACAAGGTGAGATTTCTGCGAGTGGTATTGTTGGTATTTTTCCTGCCAATAGTAATGGTGACAGTATTGAAATATATAGTGATGAATCGCGTCGTGAAATATTACAGGTGAGTCATCAATTACGTCAACAAAACGAGAAAAAACCGCCTTTTGTTAATCACTGTTTAGCTGACTATATTGCGCCAAAATCATCGGGTATCGCCGATTACTTTGCAGCCTTTGCCGTAACCGGGGGGATAGGTGAAAAAGAGGTGGCGAATCGTTATAAAGAAGCACATGACGATTACAATGCAATTTTAGTACAAGCGGTCTGCGATCGCTTAGCCGAAGCATTTGCCGAGTATTTGCATCAAAAAACGCGCAAAGAGTACTGGGGCTTTGCTGCCGATGAGACTTTGCAAAACGATGATTTAATTAGAGAAAAATACCAGGGAATTAGGCCCGCGCCTGGTTACCCTGCTTGCCCTGAACACAGTGAAAAGCAGGTTATTTGGGATCTGCTTGATGTTGAGGAGCAGATCGGTATGCAGTTAACCTCCAGTTATGCGATGTATCCGGGAGCGGCTGTATCTGGGTGGATATTCTCGCATCCAGAGAGTAAATATTTTGCAGTTGCACAAATCCAGCAGGATCAACTTGAAGATTATGCGACTCGTAAAGGTTGGGATTTGGCGACCGCTGAACGTTGGCTTGGTCCTAATTTATCGTAAAGATTAAACTTCGATTTAGCTACGCTTACTTATCGACAGTAAGCGTAGCTTTGTTGTTATACCCATACTACTTCGTTAATTTCCCTTATCGCCTTTGCTGTTTAATCATTTCTCGACAAATTTTAGAATTATCCTTCCCTTATTGAGTTGACCTCTTTATCATTAACGATCCATTTTTTAGAGTTGAGTAGACAAATGCCCAAGATAACCGCGCAAGATATTTCTACAAGTTTTGGTCGTAATATTATTGACCGTGGCACACGCTATTTTAAAGAGAGCCGAGTGTTATCTTGTGAGTATGATGAAGTATCTAATAAATTAAGTGGTTATGTAAAAGGCAGCTCAGAAACTCCATACCAAACCAGCGCATCGATTAAGCCATCTAACAAAGGTGGTTTCATTATTCATAGTAATTGCACCTGCCCGGTGGGGTGGAATTGTAAACATGCTGTTGCTCTATTGTTGGCCTACCAAGCAGATACGCCCAATTATAATATTGAAAATAGTTACCAAACTTGGTTTGAAGTGCTGCAGCAACAATTACAGAAAAAACAGAAGAAAAGTGACCCCAGTGCCTACGAAGGCTATTTTCGCCTCTCCTTTAATAAAAATAGTTATAACCATAAATTCCAATATTTGCAGGTTGAGTATGGTGCGGCTCGTTTTTTAAAAAGTGAAGATGCGCTGGTTTTTACAGAAAAAGATCTCGTTGCCGTAGCCGAAAATGAATTATGGATGGAGAGTTATAAATGGGTGACTGCCGAAGATGTTAGTATCTTACAGCTGCTGTTGGCGAAAGAAGGTCGCGTCACTAAACTCGCCAAAACAACCATTTTTAATGAGCATGACCAGCTTGCTTTACAAAAAATATTAGCAACAGGACGCTGTTTTTGGGAAGATATTTCCCTTCCTTTAACTAAGGCCGTAAAAAAATCACTTTCATTACAATGGCTTGAAAAGGATGATGAGTTAAAACAACTACAAGTTTCATTACAGGATAGCCTGCATTGGTTACTGATCCCCACGCCTACCCCTTATTTTATTGATACTGATAGTGGAGAAGTCGGTGAAATAGAGAGCGAGTTTGACCGGGACTGGATTTTATCACTTTTACAAACGCCACCTTTAGCCGCGAAACAATGTCAGCATTTTACAGAAAAAGTATCGTTGCGTTTTCCGCAAGCCATTTTTCCAAATCCGATCATTTATCCGACACATACTATTAATGATAAGTTACAGGTGGTCTTTTCTCTGAGCGATAAACAGATCAAAGGTCAGTCACTATTCATTGCCCGTTTAACATTTCATTACGGTGATTTAACGCTTGATCCTGATGTACTCAGTGAGCCTTCGCGTAACCAGTTTATGCTAAACAATGAAATTGTCACAATATCGAGAGACCTTGCTTATGAAACCGAGGCGTTGCGGCAGTTTGATAATTTGTGTTTATTGGATCTGCGGATGTACGATTCCAGTCAACCTGCAACGACCGCCATGCTTGGCATTTTACCTCCAGAATTAGGGGAACTCAGCAGTTTCAGTGGCTATCTTTACTCACCGCCCATAAAGCACGACTAGAGGTACTCGGGTGGCGTTTTGACATTGCACCAGAGTTGGCATTAGAGAGTGAGCAGATTGACAGTATTGATATTGCCGTTGAAGAGCAGGGGCATTGGTTTGACCTTGGGGTATCAATTGAAATAGAAGGTCAACGTATCGAGTTATTGCCGCTATTATTAGAGTGGTTACGTAATAATGAAGATTGGCAACAACATGATCACGATATTCTTTTGGCGCAGGCCAACGGTCGCCCTTTGCGAGTCAAACGAGAATCGATTCAGCCTATTCTCTCTATTTTGCAAGAGCTAGGGGAAGTCAATCATGACACCATTCATCTTCCACAGAGTCAGGCGGCTTTACTAGCACAACTACCGGAAATCAACCGTTGGGTCGGTGGTGAGCATGTTAAGGCGCTGGCGGACAAGTTGAGCAATTTTACGGGTATCAAAGAGGTTGTGCTGCCCGAAGGCTTGCAGGCAACACTGCGAGATTATCAGCTTAGTGGTTTAAATTGGTTGGTATTTTTAAATGAATATGGCTTTTCTGGCGTGCTGGCAGACGATATGGGACTAGGAAAAACTATCCAAACACTAGCCTATCTGCTCTATAAAAAACAGATTCAACAGCTTGAGCAACCTGCATTGGTTATTTGCCCAACGTCACTGGTTGGCAACTGGTTAAATGAGGCGACCAAATTTACGCCTAGTTTGAAGGTGTTGCTTTTGCATGGCGCAGATCGTAAACAATATTTTTCTGCCATTTCGGATTTTGACTTGGTGATAACGACCTATCCCTTAATCGGGCGCGATTTTAGTGAATTAGAGCCATTGCATTTCTCTGATATTATTCTCGATGAAGCGCAAACGATTAAAAATCCATTGGCAAAAATGACCAAAAGTATCAAACAGCTTAACGGCAAGCAGCGACTGTGTTTAACGGGCACACCGATGGAAAATCATTTGGGCGAGCTCTGGTCTCTATTTGACTTTCTAATGCCTGGTTTTCTCGGGACAAATAGTACTTTTAATCGCTTTTATCGCAAAGGGATTGAAGGGGAAGGAAATGTGCAAATACAAAATTGGCTATTGCAAAAAACCCAGCCATTCCTGTTGCGTCGTACTAAAGATGAAGTCGCAAAGGAGTTACCAGCTAAAACGGAAATAGTACATAAAGTTGTCTTACCTAATGACCAGCGCACGCTTTACGAAAGCATCCGTATTACCATGGAAGCTAAAGTACGGGATCTGCTGAAAGAGAAAGGTATGGCACGCAGTCGTATTGAGTTTTTAGATGCTTTATTAAAGTTACGCCAAGCTTGTTGTGACCCGCGCTTAGTGAAGCTTGAACATGCTCAAGGGATTAAGAGTTCCGCTAAATTAGACTTCTTGATGGAAATTGTTCCCGAGATGGTTGAAGAGGGTCGCCGGATTTTGATTTTCTCACAATTTGCCCAAATGTTAGGGTTAATTGAACAATCACTGCAAGAGCGTGGACTCGATTTTGTTAAATTAACCGGACAAACTCGTAATCGCAGTGAAATTATTGATAAGTTTCAAGCTGGTGAAGTACCTATCTTTCTTATCTCCTTAAAAGCGGGGGGGGTGGGGCTGAATCTAACGGCCGCAGATACTGTTATTCACTATGATCCTTGGTGGAACCCTGCTGTTGAAAATCAAGCAACCGATAGGGCTTATCGTATCGGCCAAGATAAACCCGTTTTTGTTTATAAGTTGATTTGTGAGCATACCGTAGAAGAGCGGGTTTTGGCTCTACAAGCACATAAGCAAAAACTCGCTGATAGTATTTATGGTCTTGATAAAGAAGATAAACTTATCCCTGACAATAGCGATGCCCTATTGAAACTATTTGAGCGTTATTGAGCGTCTTCTAGTTTGTCTTGCTTAATCAGCTTTAAAAATAGCGGCGTGACCTCTTTATAGAGAGGATCCATTTTTATCATGCTGCTATTTTTGTTCATTTTGCCGATGCATTTCATGGTCGGACGAAAAATCAATTGATAATATTTGTCGTCTTGCTCGACACAAAACTCATCATCAATATAGAGATGATCGTTTTTCTTAGTGTAGGTATCAAAAATATCGACCAGTGCCTTCATACTGGAGCCAGAGACTTTATGCTGAGCCAAGGTCATTCCCGCAGCGTTAGAGAGAATTATTTCAAAGGGATTGGAGCGATAAGCTAAAACACTATAGATTTTGCGTAATTGTTGTGAAGTTGGTTTACAGGCTGTGTGGATTTTACCATCAATACAAAAGCGAACTAATTGCTCTTTAGCCATAAAAGCTATCATATCGGTATCGATTATGGAGTGCTCTTGGCCAATAAAATCGGGTAACAGTTTTAATACATCAAGGTGATTTTTACGTTTAAAGCAGTTGCTACGATCTAGGTGTAACAAACGACCATCGGGAAGAATATATCCAGCTTCGTTTATATTATTGGTGATACCTAATAAGGCTATCAATTTATCCGTATCATTTTCGGGTATGGTTGCATGGTCATCTGTTGTCATTATCATCTTCTCAGCGGTTAATACTAATGTCTGATAACGGAATAGTACTGCAAGCTAATACATAGCCTTGCTCTATCTCTGTGTCCGTTAACCCCTCTTGATTAAGCGTTGTTACCTCTCCTGCAAGTAATTGTACCTTGCAGCGTCCGCATTTTCCGCCTCGACATGAGTGGGGAATATTAATTCCCGCCTGCTCTGCCTGATCTAATAGTAGTTGCTGATTATCACCATGGGCAACAAAATCGGAGCCTTGAAAATGAATATTGAGCTCTTTTTTGTTATTAACAGCATTATCCTTTAAGGAGCTATAGAAAGGAGCGGCCTGCGTGGCTAATACTTTTACTTCATCGCCTGCGCGAATCATACCGCTATTCAAAGGAATAAGGTTTTGACCGAAGTCGATATCGCCTTGGTGGTAGCGAAATGTGGATAATGTCGCCAATGGTTCATTGTCCGCTGAGTGACCGGTTTTAGGGTCAACATTGGTAAAGGGGCAGCGTGAGCAGGGTTTACTAACCTCAAATTCTACCTCGCCGATTTTAATACGAGCCCAACTATCTTCAACAAAGGGGAAATCCCCTTTCACAACAATATTAGGACGAAAATGTAATGCTGTAACTGGTTTTTGTAAACGAGCATTGAGTTGCTCAACGGAGGCTTGGTTGACCAGTAATAGTGGATAACCATCGGCAAAAGAGACAGAGGTTTCACGGTTTTTTACTAATCGTCTGGTCTGCTCCGAAAAGAACAGTAATTGGCAAGGTTGTTGTAAATATTCAGAAAACCATTGATCGTAACGAACATTACAATGTTGCGCCTGGACATGATCGGACCAAATTTGAGCTCGTTGCATTTTGTCATCAAAGTCATCGGGGGTGATGACTAAGTTTTCCATGTTTGCTGCCGAGACCAGCAATGATTGTCGAGTAAATTGTATGGTTATTTGTGTGAGCTGAGGGTGGGTACGTCCAGTGATAAATTGGCCTTGCAGATCGACTAGCATATAGCGACGATCAAAGCAAAGTCCAGACTCTTCAACCTCTGCTGCAGGTTGACTGATCGCTTTTACCGATTTAATTGGATAAATATAGATGTCAGTGAGAGTCTGCAAGCTTTATTCCTTTGATCAATGAGTTATTGAGTTCGTTCTGCTAAGTAGCCTTTATAGTCTGGAATGCGCGTTTGGTAACTGTTGTTCATATGTATTGAATCTAGGATAAAGTCCGCGGTCGATATATTTGTCGCAACAGGAATATTCCAGACCGTTGCTAAACGGAGTAGGGCTTTCACATCAGGGTCATGTGGGACTGCATTCATTGGATCCCAGAAGAAAATTAACAAATCAATTTCACCTTCTGCTATTTTCGCGCCAAGTTGTTGGTCTCCCCCCATTGGCCCGGAAAATAGGCATTTAATGGGTAAACCTAGCTCTTTAGACAATAGGCTACCTGTTGTGCCAGTTGCATAGAGGTGGTGTGATTTTAGTATATCAATTCGTCTGCCTGACCATGCTAAAAGTTGTGTCTTCATATTATCATGTGCAACCAAGGCAACATTTTTATGCTTGGCAAGTTCGCGTGTTGTGTATTCCATTGTTATTCCTTTAGGGTTCTCAAGTGACATATCATCTGGTATTTGCCATTAAATCTCAAATCTATTTTTAGATTTTTTTACTAAAAAAGTCAGTTAACAGCTAAAGGTCGATGAGGAGGTAGAGAAGGTTTGTGCTAATCTCGATAAAGTCGTACAAAAAAACAGCGTAAAATATGCAGGTTGTTGCTCTTCAATAGATTTTTATTTTACTTTTATTGGGGTTGTATTGTTGTAAATCGACTTAATGCGTACTACGAATTAAGTCGATTTGCAACAATATAAGATCAGATAACGTGCAAAATGTGAGCTATGTAGAGCTTATTTAAGTTAGTGGAAATGTTTACATATAGTGCTGGTAATCGATTGATTCTAGATCATATAATCAAGTGGTACTTTAGTATTACGTATCATTAAAATGAATACTGTCGTGTCTCCAACGCCTTAAGTGAGCTTATTTACGAGCTAAGATAGTGAAGAAGTTATAGATCAATTAGTTTACAGTTATTAATTGGAAGCGATTACTTCTCTGTTATCCTAGTCGGTGCTCAAATATTATCCTTACTAATTGTAGTTGGAATTTAGGAACGAATTACAGAATTTAATGGAACCGATAGTATTTGCTAATACTTAATATCTATACCAATAAACTGATGAATTTTTTATAAATTAGGACCATTCATCCTCAACCATTAGGATCTGTTTTATGACGAACAATACTGATAGACATATTAGTCACCTTACTAAAGATACTTACGCATTAATTCTCGCTGGTGGTCGTGGTAGTCGATTGTTTGAATTAACAGATGAGCGTGCCAAACCTGCCGTCTATTTTGGTGGTAAGTTCCGTATCATCGATTTCCCGTTATCAAACTGTATCAACTCTGGTATTAACCGTGTTGGTGTCGCCACACAATATAAGTCACACTCTTTAATCCGACACATTAATTGTGGTTGGGGAAGTTTCAAAGCAAATTTATCTGAATTTGTGGAGATATTGCCTGCGTCACAACGTTATGGTGATGATTGGTATATGGGTACTGCCGACGCCGTTTATCAAAATATGGATATCATTCTGACTGAGCGCCCTAAGTATATTTTGATTTTATCCGGTGACCATGTTTACCGAATGGATTATGGCCCTCTGATTGCTCAACATGTTGCCAATAATGCCGATATGACAGTGTGCTGTCTTGAAGTGCCAACACAAGAGGCGGCGGGTAGTTTCGGTGTAATGACCGTTAATGATGAAGGGCGAATAGTTGCCTTTGATGAAAAGCCTGCTAATCCGAATGACATACCGAATAAGCCGGGTCAGTGTCTAGCTTCAATGGGTAATTATCTATTTAATACAGACTTTTTATTCGACCATCTATTGAAAGATCGTGAAAATGACGATTCCACGCGTGATTTTGGACATGATATTATTCCGTCTATTATTAAACACAATAATATTTTTGCTTATGCATTTAAAGATCCCGACAGTGATAACCAGCCTTATTGGCGTGATGTGGGTACACTAGATTCCTTTTGGGAAGCTAATATGGAGCTAGTTGCACCAGCCCCTCAGCTTGATTTATACGATACATCTTGGCCTATTTGGACCTATCAACAGCAGTTACCACCGGCAAAATTTATCTTTGATAATGACGAACGTCGTGGTATGGCGGTTGACTCAACGGTATCAGGTGGTTGTATTATCTCTGGTTCAACGGTGCGTAAATCATTGTTATATTCAAGTGTTCATACGCACTCTCATAGTGTCATTGAAGAGTCGGTGATCTTGCATGGCAGCGATGTGGGCGAGTATTGTAAATTAAAACGCGTTATCGTTGATAGTAACTGTAAGATCCCTGCCGGATTGACTATCGGTTACGATAGAGAGCAAGATATAGCGAATGGTTTCCGTGTTACGGATAAAGGTATTACGTTGGTTACTCGCCATATGTTAAAAGCATTAACGAAAAAAACACAATAATATCAAGTTAGCCATTAACCCCATTCATTTTTGTGGGTTGTGAACAGTTGAAATAGAATCAGGGTAACTCTGTTTACCCTGATTTTTTTTTATTAGTTGCTTTTTAAACGATTCCCTAGGCGATAAAAAAGCAGTGCGAAAAAAAGTAAAGCACATCCTAGCACCTTGTTAATCGGCATTGATTCTTCATAAATCAGCACACTTAATAATAAAGTCCAAATGGGTTCAAGTAACATCAGAATAGCCGCATTGGCTGGTGTTGCATGCTTTTGCCCAACGGTTTGCATTAAATAACGTAAACTGGTTGCAAGTAATACACTCAGCGCGAACCATTGCCACGTAATCAGGCTCACCTGCGTGGGTATCGTTTCAAACAATAACGATAATAATATGCCCAATATGCCACCGACAAATAACTGTAAGGTCGTTAGTAACATGGGAGGTAATTTCGAAGAGTACTTACTATTAAAGTTGAAATGCAGGGCTAACCCAAAGGCGGAGATTAAGTACCAAAATTGACTGCGAGAGACCACCCATTGGCCATTCCAAGAGAGTAAAAATAAGCCGATAATAGCGATGGGTAGTGATATCCAAAAGAGGCGGGCAGGTTTAGTGCCAAAAAGAGGCCAAGCGAGTAATGGAACCAAGAGCATGGATAAGCTCATGATAAAAGCGCCTTCTCCTAGTGTATCACTAATGGAGATAGCATATATCCAGCAGAAAATAGCTCCTCCCAGAAGAACGCCAACTCGCATTGCTTTAAAACAATCTGACCAGGAGGCTTCTTTTAATGCTTTAATACAAAATGGGAGTAAACAGAGTGATGCTAACAAAAAACGCATGCCAATAAAGCCAAAGGGGGGTAAACCTTGAATAGCTTGTTTAGAAAATACCCAGCCAGCCGCTGCGAGTAAAGTGGTGGCAACTAAAATCAGTTCAGCTTGTCGATTAGAGTTCATTGATAGACCTATAGGATGGGGAAGTCTGATCCTTATTAACTTTGTAGATAGTCCTTTAGTGAGTTGCAGGCACAATATACTAATGGCGCATAAAAACAAGCCAATATTATCAATAAATAAGCAGAAAAAATGAGAGGCGTTGTAGCTATGGCTGTATTTTTGTTACTGGCTAGCAACAAATATTATCGTTGATATTCACAAAGAGATAGCTGGCGTTATATTTCGTCATGCTAGTTTATGCCTCTGGTGTTTGCAGATAAATTTTAACTCGGTTTTCATAGTTAAGTCGTTTAAAAGCATCTCCCCAGTACTTATTGACTAGGCGATCTATCAAGCCACTTTTTTGGGCGTTTTTTATTGCTAACTCAATAATTTGTTGATATTTCTCACCTGAATTTACACCATTTTTACTGAGGTAGAACTGAAAATCGCGGTTATAAATAAGTACTAATTTACTCTCTATTTGTAAGTCATCATATTCTTCTGCCTCAACAAGTATTTCATTTATCCCCCTTGAAATGTAATTATAATCACGCCCATAGGGGATCATTTTAAAAATAGATTTCCAATTTCCATGCGCCTCTTTATAGAGTAGCTTGTTGGCTTTCCAAACACTGATATCAAACCAATCTTTGCCCATTCCAGCGACAAGCCCCAACTCACGAAATGAATCTAAGTCATCTACTTTGCTGTAAATATTTTGATCGCCATTTTTTATGAGAAGTATACGTTGGCCAATTAAACCCGCCGTTAGCCCAACTTTAATCGGAATGTATTTTTTGTCTTCTTCATCGTGTTCTATTGCCCAATAGATAGATATGAGGCCTTGATCTAAATAACTTTTTATTCTGCGTTGGGGTAATCTCGTACTGATGAGTTGTGGTGTCTGGCCAATTTCTGTAATCGCGGTTTCTAAAAGTTCATGAAAAAATAGATGTAATTGGGGGCTTTCATCGACAATGGGCACATGTAATGTGATTTCGTCGGAATAAGCCTTTGTTATTAAACATGGTAATAACATTATGGAAAAAAATAAGGAATGTATTTTTCTGTAATATAGCTTCAAAATATTTTTACCCGTTAAATAAGGGGCTCGCAGCGTAACATAGATTGTACATTACTGTATTGTAATCTAATTTATGATTTTGTCGTTTGTTCATCTTAAGATATTAGATCTTGATTTGATATTTTAACGAGGCTGAGTTGCGCTTGAATAAAAGAGATGAACGCCTTTAATTTAGCAGATGGGTAGATTAATTGCGGATGAAGTAGATAGATACTTTGCCCATGGATATACTCATTTTCTAATATTTTTTGTAGGCTTCCTGACTGGATCTCTTTATCTACATAATAGTTAGCCACTCGAATGATCCCTTTGCCTGCGATTGCTTGCTGCTTGAGTAAATAATGGTCATTAATTGTTAACCAACCTTTGATCGGAAGTTCGTTTGATTGCAAAGGCCAGCTCTGTGTTTCAACTGCCGATAAACATTCATGTGAAGCGAGCTCGGTTAAATTTTCTGGGATGCCATATTTCGATAAATATTGAGGTGAAGCGCATAAACAGTGTTGGTAGACAAATAACTCTTTTGCGACCATGTTTTGTGGTGGAGACAAGGTTGCACGAAAGGCTAAATCAAAGTCATCTTGGCTTAAATCGTAATTGGTATAACTAGAGTCGATAATAAAATTGATATTTGGATGGATAAGCTTGAACGCATGGCAAATGTCTAAGAGAAAGCGTTCGGTAAACATTTTCGGCGCGGTGATCTTCAATGTGCCTGACAATGCATTATGTTGTTGATGAACATTACGCTCTAAATCCAACATAGTTGCTTTGATTTTTTTACCCTGTTCTAAAATTTTTTCGCCCTCTGGCGTCAGGCGCACTGAACGAGTGGTTCGAACGAGCAAAGGGCATTTGAGTTCTTTTTCTAGTTTTTTTATTTGATCCGATAGATAGCCTCGCGAAATGGATAAATTTTCTGCCGCCTTACTAAAACTAAGTTGCTGTGCCGTCTCAACAAAGAGCATTAAACATTCAATTTTTTTATGTTGCTGCATGGTAACTATCCAAGGAGAAAGAGGGTATTATTTTACGACATAACTAAAAATAACGGTAGATTGTTCTTTATATCTAACAATGTTTTCATTTTTGTCATCTTAAACTTTGTTTATTTACCCATTACAATACCTGACTATTAATATTCCCGTGGAGATGACAATGCAAAACCAACAATCTAAGCTTCCTTTAACGCACTATTTAGCAAACGCGAATTCTATCGCATACGGTTGTATGGGGTTAGGTGGCGAATGGGATCAAAATCCCGTTACACGCGAGAATATTCAACAAGTGCATCAGGTCGTTGATACTGTTTTAGAGGCGGGCATTCATCTCTTCGATCACGCCGATATATACACCTTTGGCAAGGCGGAAAAAGCCTTTGGGCAGGTGCTATTAGAGCGTCCTGATTTACGAGACCGCATTTATATTCAATCTAAGTGTGGCATTCGCTTTGCGGATGAACATGGTCCTAAACGTTATGACTTTTCCAGAGAATGGGTAACGTCTTCGGTTGATAATATTCTCACTCGATTAAATAGCGAATATTTAGATTTGTTAATGCTGCATCGTCCAGATCCCTTAATGGAGTTGGAAGAAATTGCGGACACACTAATAAAGATAAAAAATAGCGGCAAAGTGCGTCACTTTGGTGTCTCGAATATGAACCATCATCAAATCGCTTATCTGCAATCAGCGCTTGATTTTCCTCTCGTTGCCAATCAAATCGAAATTAGTCTGGCTAAATTAGATTGGTTGGA
The DNA here is from genome assembly GCF_041080865.1 of Psychromonas sp. MME1. Lineage (NCBI taxonomy): Bacteria > Pseudomonadati > Pseudomonadota > Gammaproteobacteria > Alteromonadales > Psychromonadaceae > Psychromonas > Psychromonas sp. MME1. Next base: position 3,287,097 of record NZ_CP160906.1, read on the forward strand.
AGATGGCATAATGACTGGCAACCCCGACGGTCGAGACATTAATTTTACTTCGGGCACGTTAGAATATTGCCGTCAACATGGTATGCAGATTCAGTCATGGGGGAGCCTCTGCCAAGGGCTATTTTCGGGTCGAGATGTTTCTAGTCAAGCACAGCATATTCAACAAACAGCTAATTTGGTTGCGCAATTAGCTCATCAATATCAAGTCAGCAATGAGGCTATCGTGCTGGCTTGGTTAATGCGTCACCCTGCAAAAATTCAACCTGTGATTGGTACTACGCATCTTGATAGGATCAAAGCGAGTGCGCAGGCGATGCAGGTAACCCTTAGTAGAGAAGATTGGTACGCTCTGTATGCAACAGCTCGTGGTCAAGAGATGCCATAGGTTAGTTGTAAATGAAGGTAGTGGGTATTTACTTTGATGAATCGAGAAGGGCAGCGTAGAGAGTCACAGTTAGCATTTTTACAATCGGGTCAGGATATTCTCATCGGTGATGCGAAGCAGCTACCTCTTTCGATCGCGCAATTACAGAATAGCAGCATCGATAGTGATTATGTGCGCAATTATTTTTCTGATGGTTTAACGGCGCAGGTCTTTAAACTGCAGGCTGGCGGCTCTGCGTGGACGCTAAAGTTAAAACGTGAGCAGAGCTTAGTTAAAAATGTCGATGGTCAAACCTCTTTCTTAAACGAAGTGCAGCGACGTCGTGATTTTCAGCTGCTGAAAAATGACCAGAGCAAGGCTGCATTTTTCCATCACGTAGTCGATACCGAGTATGCATCCTTTCAGCAGGGAATTCTGTTATCTCCGTGGATTGAGGGAGAAATATTACAGACATTTAATGAACGTGTTTTAACGCAATTATTTAGCACATTAGTACAATTCGAATTACACGGTTTCATGGAGTGGGATCTCTGTCCTGGCAATATTCTCGATGATGGAAAAAGTGTTCACCTATTTGATTTCGGCTACTGTTATCGCTTTGATCCCTTAACTGAATTTAATAGCAATGGCATTAAAGACCCGTTATTTCATTGTGCGGAACGATTAGAGACTCGCAATTTTTTTGCTCATTTATTGAATCTACAATCGACTAGTGGTGAAAATGCAGTGTTCGCTTTATTTGAATTAGAGAAAAGGCTAGCTTTACAGGCATATCAATTTAAATATAGTGAGCTAAAAAGACGAGGGGCAAGTCAAACGATATTGGCTTGGACTCAAGGAATAATCAAGCGTTGGCAAGAGGCGTTGCAATCACGCGTTACCTTAGAAGATTTATTGGTGATAGAAGGGTATCGATCTCATCTTATCGACCTTTACGATGATCTACATGGGCAGTCGTGTACCGAGATGACCTTAAAAAGAGTTGATGTGATTGAGTCTATATTGACTGAGCAGTTTGATTTATTAGTAAAAAACAAAGGTCTCTTTTTTGGTGATGAAGAGAAAACACAGCAGCAGCTATTAGCGAGGGTCAGAGAGCATCGCCAACAGGCAATACAGTTTCAACTTTCAGCACAGAGATAAATTAACATTGCGTTAAAATAGAAAAACCCAGCGACTTGCTGGGTTTTTTATTGCAGTGGGTAATTGATTAAGCTGTCGCTACTTTCTTATTATCACTTCTTTTTAGGAAGGCATAACTAAAGCCTGTTACTAGCGTACCAGCAACGATGGCCAGCAAGTAGGGGAGTACCGGGGTGATCGCACCAGGAATAAAGAGTACGAATAAGCCCCCGTGAGGCGCTAATAGATGTGCACCAAATACCATAGATAGCGCACCAGTTAATGCTCCACCAGCCATACAGCATGGGATCACACGTAATGGATCGTGTGCCGCAAAGGGAATTGCCCCTTCAGAGATAAAACAGAGTCCCAATACAAAAGAGGCTTTACCCGCTTCCGCTTCACTAGCCACGAATTTAGATTTTGCTAAGAAGGTCGCTAGTCCCATCCCTAACGCTGGCACCATACCTGCAGCCATAATGGCTGCCATTGGTGCATAGGATTGTGATGCTAATAGACCAACACCGAACGCATAGGCCGTTTTATTAACTGGGCCACCAAGGTCGAAACACATCATCGCACCCAGCAAAATACCTAAAAAGATTGCATTAGCTGAACCCATGTTACTGAGGAAATTAGTTAACCCTGACATGATTGCAGAAACCGGTGTACCGACAACATAAATCATAATCAAACCGGTAATTAAAGTTGCGAATAAGGGGATGATTAAGATTGGTTTAAGTGCCGCCATTGAGTCTGGAATTTTTACTTTATCAGCAATGAATTTAGCGGTGTAACCTGCGATAAAGCCGGCAAGAATACCACCAAGAAAACCCGCGCCAGTAGAGCTTGCTAACATACCGCCAATTAAACCTGGGGCAAGTCCCGGTCTATCGGCAATAGAGAAGGCGATGAAGCCTGATAATACGGGGATCATTAATGCAAACGCGGATGCGCCACCGATAGTCATTAATGCTGCGGCAAGTGTGCCCTCTTCTTTAAAGGCTTCAATACCAAATACAAAAGAGAGTGCAATTAATAGGCCGCCAGCAACAACGACGGGTAGCATATAAGATACCCCCGTCATAAGATGCTTATAAATCGCCGAACCGTGTGATTGAGGCTCCTCTTTTTTACTGCATGTGGTGCTTTCGCTATGTTGATAAATAGTTGCTTCGGAAAATGCTTTGTTAATTTCTTGATCTGTTTTTTTCAATGCTAGACCCGTGCTTGTTTTATATAGTTTTTTACCATTAAAACGAGCTAAATCAACTTCTATATCTGCAGCAATAATAACCATGTCAGCGGCTTTAATATCGTCTTCTGTGAGTTGATTTTTAGCACCCACTGAGCCGCGAGTTTCAACTTTGACTTCATAACCTAAAGCTTTACCATGGTCTTCTAGTGCGGCAGCAGCCATAAAAGTATGGGCAACACCCGTTGGGCAGGCTGTGATAGCGACGATTTTTTGTTGTACCGAGGTTGCTGCAACCGTGTTAACGGTCGTTACTTCGGTTAGTAGCGTTGCTTTATCAACGGCGTTTTGTAAATAGCTTTTACTACCAGTTAAACATTCGCTGATATTGGATTGGTAAACTTTTTTACCTTTAAAACGACTGTTATCGACGGGCGTATTCGTCGCAATAATAATGCACTCTGCCTCTTCAATCTGCTCTGTAGTGAGTGACTGCACAGGCATGATACTCGAGTGGCACTCAATATTGACTTGCCAATTTAACTCCTTGCTCGCTTTTTCTAATAGACCAGCAGCAATGATGCTATTGGCTATGCCACTAGGGCAGGCTGTTACGATAGCTAATTTCATGTTATATCCCTCTTGGTGATTGTTCTGTACGGACATTGTTTTGTGCTGCTAGTACGGCGTTAATATCATTAACACCAACGCCGACTTGACTAACTGCAAGCGAAGCAAGTGCGGTGGCAAAACTAAGAGTTTGCGTTTTTGGCCACTGTTGTAATTCTCCCCAACATAGCCCCGCGACTAGGGTGTCCCCTGCGCCAACGGTACTCACAACTTCACTTAGGGGTGGTTGTGCGGTTATCCAGCCATCTTGATGAACCCATAAAGCACCTTTTTCGCCTAATGAGATAACCACATTGCTACAGCCTTGCCGTTGTAATTTTTGTGCCGCTTGTTGAATATCACTGTCGTTAGTCAGTGGCGCATCGGTTAAAATAGTTAGCTCATGGTCATTAGGTTTGATTAGGTAAGGGTTACTTTTAACGCCAGCAACAAGAGCTTCATTACTGCTATCAAAAAAGACTTTTTTACCCTTTTTCTGTAATGTTTCTATCCATTTTGCGCAGCGTTCAGGTGCAATTCCTATCGGTAAGCTACCTGCTATCACAAAAATATCGTGATCTAGAGAGAGTGCTAACAACTTATCTTCAAAGGCTTGTAAATGTGCTTCTGTCACGCTAATTCCCGGGAAATTAGAATCACTTACTTGCCCCGAATTTTCGACAATTTTTACATTGGTGCGTGTATTGCCAGCAACGCGGATGAATTGATCATTCATATTCAGTGAATCAAATAATTGTGTAAATGGTGCTTGATTGTCACTACCTAGAAATCCACTTACCGTCACTGCTGCGCCTAGTTCAGCTAACACTTTTGCGACATTGATTCCTTTACCTGCGGCATGTAAATCAGCCGATTCAATGAGGTTGACGTGACCAATCGCTAACTGTTGTAGTGAACCTGTTAGGTCTAAAGCGGGATTCAGGGTCACTGTGACGACTTTTAATTGTGCCTTCATACTGTAGTCTCCCCTAAACCTTGCGCAATGGCTTTACCAATTGCTTCTAGTGCCTGTGCGGCATCTTCACCTTCAGCGCTGAACTGTAATTGATGGCCAACTTGTACACCTAGCGTCATTACTTTCATCAAACTCTTGGCATTCACTGATTTGCCACTACCATTGAGGTTGATCATCTGAATTTGTGAGGTAAATTGTTTCGCGGTATGAACCAGCATTGCGCCGGGGCGAGCATGCAAACCATGTGGGTTTTTAATGGTAAAGACCTGTTGCATTCCTGTAGGCTGTTGTTGCGTCAATAGAGAGATGATCTCGGTTGCAGAGGCGCTGAATAGCGACTCAATTTTTTCTGTTTGCAACAATGTAATTAATATTTCCAGATTATTTAAATGGAGTTTGTTGTTGCTAGCAATAGATAATAAACCTTTAACTGGTTTGTCTTGATAGGTAAATGGCGTTGCCACTGTAACTAAAGCGAGTGCACTTTTTTTGATACCTTGATTGCTACTTGTTAGCCATAAACCTTGACCTAAGTAGGTTGCCTCTTTATTGATTAGAGCGGCAATAAAATCGTTTTCTACCGCATCTTGGTTTTTGATGAGGCCAGCGACTACTGCGGTGAGTTGTAATATATCGGTTGCTGGAAAAGCGCATTGGATAAGGTCGCTAGTGAATAGAATTTCCGTTTGTAGTTTGCTATTGAGTAGATCGACGATCTCTTCTGCACTGTTCGCTTCCTGTAGTTGTTGCTCAACGCCATCGGCGGATAACACTTTTGTTAGCTGTTTCAAAATCGCTAAATGTTGATCTGATTGTGCAGCAATACCAATTGCTAAGTAAACCTTATTACCATCGCCCCAATCGACACCTTGAGGAAAGTGATGTACCACAATGGCCGTTTTTTTTACTTGGTCACGCGTATCTGTGGTGCCGTGCGGAATCGCAATGCCGCTACCTAAAAAGGTCGAGTTTTGTGCTTCGCGAGCGAGCATCCCGTCTAGGTAACCGGATCCGACATAACCTTTATCAATTAAGTTATTGGCAATAGATTTGATTGCCTGCTGTTTATCATTCGCGACTTGGGCAAGTACGATATCGTTGTTGCTAATGGTTAACATATTCGGACCTCTATCATATTGGCTGAAATTACAATAAGCGTAGTTTTGTAATTCAAAAAATTCACTGTAGTGACTATTTGCTTGTTTGCTGAAACGATTCAGTTGATATACTGAATCGTTTCAGCTAGGATTGCAATCAGTTTTTAAACAATTATTTATTGGTTAGTAAAAAAATTGCGATAAACTTCACGATTTTGTACTGAACAACTGCGAGTTAACGATGAAATTAGAAGAAATAGCTAAATTAGCGGGTGTCTCTCGTACTACTGCAAGTTATGTGATCAATGGCAAGGCAGAGCAATATCGAATCAGCGAGAAAACGCGTCTAAAAGTGATGGCGGTGGTCGAGGAACATAATTACAAACCGAATTATACAGCAAGCTCATTGCGTGCGGGTAATAGCCATACATTCGGTTTAATTATTCCTGATTTAGAAAACTCAAGTTATGCAAAGTTAGCGAAATTATTAGAGCGAGATGCGCGTAAAGCAGGGTTTCAATTGATCATTTGTTGCTCCGATGACCAGCCTGAAACAGAAAAGAGCGTGGCGGAAAGTTTACTTAGTCGTCGTATTGATGTGCTACTTGTGGCGAGTGCGTTAGCTGCGAACGATAGCTTTTATCGTAACATTCAAGCGAAGGGGGTTCCCGTTGTCGCCCTTGACCGAAGTATGGATGACCAATTTTTTGCCAATGTTATTAGCGAAGATTTAGAGGGGGCGCTAAGCCTAACCTCCTCGTTATTGAGTAAAAATCCGGCTTCTATTGGGTTGATTGGTGCCATGCCTAATTTTAACGTTTCGCAGGAGCGTGAACAGGGCTTTAAGAGTGCCGTTAGCAAACATCAATATCCCTTGCGTGTACAATATGCCTACGGTGACCATTTTAGTATTGAGCAAGGAAAGTATTTAGCGCAGAAGTGGATAGATCAAGGATGCTTTCCCGATGCCTTACTCATCACCTCTTATACCCTCTTTGAAGGGGTATTAGATTGTCTCTCTGCGTATCCTGATTTGTTACAAACAACCGCTTTAGGAACCTTTGGTGACAATCGTTTATTAGATTTTTTACCCATAAAGATACAATCACTGCCACAGCAATACGAAATAATTGCCGATAAAGCTTTACAGCTCGCATTAGCTGCGGCTAACGGTGACTATCAAGCTGGTGTGGACGTTGTTTCGCGTAAATTAATTAAACGGTAAATATTTCGCTAATTAGTAAAGGCATCAATAATCGGGCAATCTGGTTTATCGTCACCACAGCATTTTTCGGTGATCGCTTTTAAACTATTTAAGACCGCCTGTTGCCGTTCAATTTTTCCTTGTAGCTCAGCGATTTTTTCTGACAACAGCGCTTTGACATCGGCGCTGCGTCTAGCTTCATTCGCTGATAAGGTTAATAACGCCTTGCTCTCTTTTAAATTAAACCCCGCCTCTTTGGTTTTTTTAATAAAGTGCAATTGTTGAATTAAATTGGGGGGATAATAGCGATATTCATTGTCACCCCGCGGCGCCGGTGAAATTAATCCAATCTCTTCATAGTGACGAATAGACTTTACCGATAAGCCCGTCTCTTTTGCTGCTTGGCTAATAGTTAGCATGGTTGTTCCTCTTTATCTATTTGATGCGTCGTTTTTATTGAAACGCTGTTGCAACTTTTCTTAATCCGTTTTGGCTTTAAAAAAACGTAAGCGATTCGCATTGCTGACCACGGTGAGTGATGACAATGCCATCGCACATCCAGCAATAACCGGGTTAAGTAATAGGCCAAAAAAGGGGAATAACACCCCCGCAGCAATGGGAACACCTGCGACATTGTAAATAAATGCGCCGACCAAATTTTGTTTGATATTACGCAGCGTGGCTTTACTCACGGCAATCGCATCGGCAAGGCTATGCAGCGATCCGCGCATTAAAGTGATATCGGCGCTCTCTATCGCAATATCGGTGCCCGTACCAATGGCAAAGCCGACATTGGCCAGTGCCAGTGCAGGCGCATCGTTAATGCCATCTCCCGTCATACCGACAATTTCACCCTGCGCTTGTAATTCCGCCACCTTTTTCGCTTTATCTTCGGGGGGGACTTGTGCAAAAAACTCACTGATGCCAACGTCATCGGCAACCGCTTGTGCTGTCTCCTGATTATCCCCCGTTAACATGATCACGCGGATACCACGTTTTTGCAAACGTTTGATGGCGGCGAGGGAATCCTCTTTGATCGGGTCAGCAACGGCAATCACGGAGGCTAATTGACCATCAATGGCGAAGAAGATCGGCGTTTTCGCGGCTTTAGCCATCTTTTTGCTGACCTTGAGACTGTTATCATCAATGGCGATACCTTGGCTGACCATCAGTTGCTGATTGCCCAAAAGGAGCTGCCTGTTTTGCACTTTTCCTTCGACACCTTGAGCAACGATGGCATTAAAATCGCTGACCCTGTTAATCGTTATCTTGCGCGCTTTGGCGGACTCGACAATCGCCTCTGCAAGCGGGTGCTCAGAACCCGACTCTAAACTGGCAGCCAGTGCCAATAAACGCGCTTCATCCATATTGTTAGTGATATAAATATCGGTGACCTTAGGTTTACCCAGGGTGATGGTGCCCGTTTTATCGAGCAACATAACCGTTATTTTTGATGCATTTTGTAGCGCTTCGCCATTACGAATTAACACACCTGCTTCCGCTGCTTTGCCGACACCGACCATCACCGACATCGGCGTCGCTAGCCCTAGCGCACAGGGGCAGGCGATGATCAGCACGGTGGTCGCCGAAACAACGGCAAAGGCGATACTGGGTTGGGGGCCAAAATTTAGCCATGCTAAGGCACTACCGATAGCGATGATTATAATGGTCGGTACAAAATAGGAAGCGATAACATCGGCTAAACGTCCGATCGGTGGTTTAGCGTTTTGTGCTCGTTTAACCATGGTGATGATGCGAGCGAGTGCGGTCTCTTTACCCACGCGTAGGGTGCGAAAAATAATCGTGCCACTTTTATTGATGGTGCCTGCAGCGACTTCGTCATCGACCCCTTTCTTAACCGGCATCGGCTCGCCAGTGAGCATCGATTCATCAACGCTGGTTGTCCCTTCGCAGACTTTACCATCAACGGGGATACATTCACCGGGGCGAACACGAACAAGATCGTTAACTAATACCGCAGCGATGGCAATATCAACCTCTTTACCATTGCGGATAACGCGCGCTGTTTTTGCCTGTAAGCCGATTAATCGTTGTATCGCTTCGCTCGTGCGGCCGCGCGCTTTCAATTCCAGTGCTAACCCTAAATTAACGAAGGCGATGATCATCGCACTCGCTTCAAAATAGAGATGCCTAGCCATCTCTGGTAACGCTTCTGGGGAGATAACCACGACCATAGAATAGAGCCAAGCGGTTCCTGTGCCCAAGGCGATTAAGGTATCCATACTGGCACTATGGTTAAGCAAAGCACGCCACGCTGCGATATAAAAATGTCGCCCGGCAAAGTACATCACTGCCACGCAGATAAGCCCTATCACTAGCCAAATAGTTCGCTCGATAGCGGTGTTGACGGTCATTGCTCCGCCCAACATGCCATATAGCATCAACGGGATGCCCAGCCCTAGGGCGATCCACATTTGGGTTATTAATTTCTGATAATTTATTTGTTCTGCTTGCTGTTTTTCTTCGAGCAGTTGCTGATCACTGGCATTGCCCGTGCTTTTGGCTTGATATCCAGCGGCAACAATTGTGGCTATTAATGTTTCTTTCGCCACATTACCGGTGACGGAAACGGTTCGCAGGGGGAGATTCATTTGCGCCTGTTGTACACCAGTCAGGGCATGTAATGATTTTTCGATTTTATTGACACAGCTGGCACAGGTTGCACCTTCAATCAGTAATTCTTGCGTATTACTGTGTGCGGTTAATTCAGTTGCGTCTGCTTCCGCTTTGCCGCTATCTATCACGGTTAGCGTCGCGCTTTTATCGGCAGAGTCATAATCAGAGGGCGTGGTGGTTTGATAACCTTTAGCGCTGATTACGGCGAGAATCGCATGCACGCTGTTATCGTAATCGACACTCGCCGCGATAGTCAGTTGTGCACTTTTGCTAGGAAAATCGACGGTCGCGCTGACCCCCTCAATCTCATCGAAGGCGCGTTGCAATCGATTGGCGCAGCCATTACAGCTCATTCCCTCTATGGGTAATGTTAAAGTGCGAGATGAAGGCATAGTGAGTCCTGAGTCATAAACAGCGATAATTGAAGTTTAGACCTTACCCTAACGTTAAGGTCAATGGTCAATTAAATAAAATGGACGTATCTCCGTTGACATTCCCCTTGGGGTAAGGCTTATTATAAAAATACCATTTATCTATCGATGTTAATATGAGACAAGCGATTACTTTAATTTTGATGCTGACAATTATGGCGACTTTCACTCAGAAAGCGGCCGCATTTGCATCTTTATTGGATAATGGCATGGTTTCCATGAGCCACTGCCCGATGTCGATGGGATTAAAGCAAGCGCCGATGGAGATGGATAAAACAGATTGTCCAAGCAATGACAGTGCGCAAACGATGGATTGCCAAAGCGATTGTGATTTGATGACGGTTGTCTCTGTTCTCTATTTTATTGATAATGATACCTCTGTTAGCCAACTTATTTTGCTGCAAAGCTATCACCCCGTTACCACTTCCTCCCCCTATTATTTTTCCGAATCCCCATATCGGCCCCCCTTTATAGGCTAATTGTTTTTTTAAACGAAGATTTATTTTCAGGTGTTGATGCACCTAATGATTATAAAAAACAGTTAATTTATTATCCCTAACATCTTTATTTTTATCTGTTTATCGCAAATGAAGTGTGTGGGAGAGAAGGAAATAGAGGATGAAAATTACCTCCTGTTTATTAGTTATAAGTCGTTCATTACTGACGCGTTTGTTGAGCACTGCTATTTTACTTGCTGTCAATCATCTGGCCGCCGCAATGAGTCTTGAGGATGCGGAATATTTGGCGATTAAATCCGATCCTGCACAACAGATCTATCAATCAAAACAGGCCGCCTTGATTGCCCAAGGGGTAGCAGGTTCAACGCTGGCCGATCCGATGATCAAAATAGGCATGGCGAATATCCCGACGGATAATTTTGAGTTAGACCAAGATCCCATGACCCAACTTAGCTTTGGGGTGGCGCAGCAATTTAGCCGAGGCTCACAACGAGAATTGACCCAAGCTGGCTTTAACCAGCGTTCAGAAATAGCCGTTTTGCAAGCCTTAGATCGCCAATTGAGCGTAAAAAAAACGGTGCGTGAACTTTGGTTTAACATTTTATTTATTGATAAATCAATGCAAATCGTTAACGAAAATAAAGCCCTCTTTTTAGGTTTTTATCGCGATCTGCAGTCGAAATTCTCCTTGGGGTTAGCACAGAGTGATGATTTGATTTCTGCAGAAATTGAGATAGGTAAGTTCGATGAAAAATTGGCGTCACTGAATCAGAAGCGCCTTAACTATCGCACCTTACTGAGTGAGTATATTGGTCAATATGCCTACGACAAGCTACCCAGTGATATTCCCCAATGGTCTGAAACCCTCTCCTATGTCAGCACTGCAAAGGTGCAAGGGGATCATTATGATTTATTGACCATGCATCCAAAAACCAAAGCGTTAACGCAAGGCATTAGCGTGGCGGATAACGGCATTGCCTTTGCAGAAGAGAACTATAAACCGAGTTTTAAGGTCGAGGTGGGTTACGGGCAGCGCTTTAGTGAAGATGCGATGGGGCAGTCAAGGTCAGATCTGGTGAGCGCCTTTGTCTCCATGGATCTGCCTATCTTTACCGATAAACGTCAAGATCAGCAGCTTATCTCTGCGCAACATAACAAGGGGCAAAAACAAGCAGAACAGCGTCTCTTATTACGCCAATTGAATGCGTTGCTCAATAGTGAATTGATTAATTATCAGCAGATAAAAGAGCGCATGCAGCGTTATCAAACTAGCTTACTGAAACAGGCAAAGCAGCATAGTCAAATAGTCGAGGAGAGTTATCAATCTAATACGCGTTCCTTTAAAGCGGTGATTGATGCTTACATTCATGAGCAGAGCCTGACATTAGAGTATCAACAACTTTATTTTGAAAGCCTTAATATGCTTGCAAAAATTCGTTATTTACAAGCACTGTAATAGGAAAATAGGATGCGTTATTTAATTATTTTAATCATAGGATTAGTGGTCGGCTTCTTTGCCGCCAATATAGAACAGATCAATGGCCTATTTGCCAGCAGTGAAAAAAACGCTGAACCAGAAATTTTATATTGGGTTGCGCCGATGGACGCCAACTATCGCCGTGATAAACCCGGGAAATCACCGATGGGGATGGATTTAGTCCCTGTCTATGCAGAAACAAATAGTGCTACAAAAGCTGCGCCTAAAATCCTCTATTGGGTTGCGCCGATGGATGCCAATTATCGCCGTGATAAACCCGGTAAATCGCCGATGGGGATGGATTTAGTACCCGTTTATGAAGAGAGCGCGGGGCAATCTGAAGCAGGCCTTGTTACGATTTCGGCGCAAGTTGAGAATAACTTAGGTGTACGTACCGCTGCCGTGGTTAAAGGTGACTTTACAACGGAGATCAACACGCTCGGTACAGTACAGGTGAATGATGACGCCGTTTGGCAGATTAATAGCCGCGTATCGGGATGGATAGATAAACTTTACGTGAAATCGGTGGGCATTGAGGTTGGCAAAGGCGATCCGCTATTTGCATTATATTCACCAGAGTTAGTGCAAGCGCAAGAGTCGTTATTAAATGCCATGCATTTGCAACGCAGTGAACTGATTCGTTCATCGAAAGTGCGTTTACAAGCCTTGGGGGTGAATAGTGAGCAGATTGAAAAAATCGCTAAAAGTAAAAAAGTTTCCCAGAACATTACGATCTATGCACCGCAAAAAGGAACGATCTCAGAACTGAAATTAAATGAAGGTGCCTTTATTTCACCCGCCACGCAGGTTATCAAAGCGGTCAATTTAGACACGGTTTGGGTGGACGTAGAAATTTTTGCAGGGCAGGCTTCTCTGGTCAACTTGGGCGATAAGGCCGTTATGCAGCTAGACTATTTTCCCGGTCAGGCGTGGCAGGGTATTGTTAGTTTTATTTATCCAGAAATGAATGTTAATAATCGTACCTTGGTCGCACGTTTACAGTTTGATAACCCCAATGCGCAATTAAAACCGAACATGTTTGCACGCGTCCTTTTACAGCCTGAAATTGAGAAAAACAGATTACAAATTCCACGCCAAGCGGTTATCTATGCGGGCAATATGAACCGTGCTGTTTTAGCCTTAGGCAATGGTCAGTACAAATCGGTACTCATTAATTTAGGGTTAGAGAATAGAGACTCGGTCGAGGTGTTATCGGGTTTAAATGAAGGAGATAAAATCGTCACCTCGGCACAATTTTTACTCGACTCCGAGTCCAGTATTAGTGCCGATTTTGAGCGAATGTTAGAGCTTGA